>CAYULR010000010.1:0-22883 GCA_964445685.1 uncultured Algimonas sp. | reverse complement strand
TCTGCCGTCACCCGGCCCAGCCAATAGTCGGCGGCGAAGTCGCGTGGATTGCCGTGCGCGTCCCTCTGCCGGGCGTAGGAGGCTTCCCACCCAACGCTGAGCCGGTCGCCGTCGCGCCGCCCTAGAATACGCGCCCCGGTCGTGCGGGACGATCCGTTGGTGGCGACGGTGCGCAGGGAGAAATCGTAGTGGAAGGCCGTCAGGCGCCCGATCGGGCTGGGCACGCCGTAATTGGCGTACCAGGAGGTTCCCCTGAATATGCCCAGCGGATTGTCCCCGCCGAGCTTGCGGTTCACGCGGTTGAAAAGCCCGGCGTCGAGCGTACCCGGACCCAGGGCGCGCGTTTCCACCCGGATGGCGTCGAGCGTCTGGTCGTTCTGCGTGAACGGCCATGCGCCGAGAAAACGCCAGTCGTCGAGCTCGATCCGCTGGCGTCCTGCGGTGATGCGGCTTTGCGGCACGGCTTCGCTGACGATCTGGAGGCGGTTGAGCGAGACCTGTTCCGGGTCGCGGATCAGCGGCAGGCCCGACGCCGGGCGCGAGCCGTCGTCGAACTGTTCGAGCGGAGCCACGGTCGCTTCGATTTCTCCGAGCACGCGCGTGTGGCGGTTCAGCGAGAGTTCGGCCGCGCCCTGCACGCGCAAGGTCAGCGCTTCTCCGTCGCGCTGCCCCTCGCGCCGGATGGACTGGTAGCGCAGGCGCGTATCCGCCTGCAGACGGATCGCCGACAGCAGCGCATCCAGGTCGGACGGCGCTTCGCCCGCCTTGGCGGTAGGGCCGAGGGCCATGACGGCCAGACAGCAAAAGAGGCCGACCCCGAAGGATCGGCCCTGCCGTGCCGGACGTGGGAGGAAACCGCCTCTCACGACGCGTCAGCGCTTTCTCATGGCGTCGGTGTCACGGCGGCGAAGACGGCCTAGCCGCAGCCGGACGGGACGTCGGCAATGTCCGCAAGACCCGGCAGGGCCGCATCGCAGGCGGACGCGTCTTCGAAGCCGATCGTGTAGAGGCCCAGCGCGCTCGGGCCGGAGACGATCTGGCCATTCAGGTCCGTCAGGCGCTCCGTCAACTCGGACGCCGTCAGGCCATCGGACAGACCGATCTTGACCTGTGCGTCCGCCACGAGCGCGGAGACCGGCGCATAGAGGGACGGCTCGGAGGCGGACTGTCCGCCCACCGTCAGCAGGCCGAGTTGCGCCACGCAGACGAGCGCGAGAGCGACGGCGGCCGCTTTCCAGGGCCGGGCCGGAGCCGGATCGTTGGCCGGTCTCTGCGGCGCGGCAAGCTCCGGCGCGCCGTCGTCGAAGGCCGTCAGCGGCAAGGCACTGGAGGAGGCGCGGTCGATCTTGTCCAGATCGCGGCTCAGGCGGTGCCAGCCCAGTTCGTCGGCAGGGGCGTCGAGATCGCTCTGGCGTCGGGCCTGCAGGTCGTCGCGCAGGCTGCGCTGGAACTCCAGATCCTCTTTCAGGGACGGGTTCAGCAACAGGGCCGCATCGACTTCGGCGCGGTCCTCGACCCCGAGATCGCCGCGCAGATAGGCGGGGATCATCAGGGATATCTTGTCTTCGAATTCGGTCATGGCGTTCGTTTTCCGGTACGGTCTGTCCTACTCTGTCGGCCCGGACCGGCTCTGGGTTCAAAAAAAATCCTAGACCCTCGCTCCGCGCCGTCAACTCTTGCAGGGAAAGTCAGCCTGGGACGTTCCGTCCCTTGCAGGAGACGCAGCGCGCCAGCAGCTTCTTGGCGTGGAGGACGCGCGTCTTGACCGTCCCCACGGGACAGCCCTCGATGCGGGCGATTTCGGCGTAGCTCATATCCTCATAGAAGGCGAGGTGGACGGCGCGCCGGTGCGCGTCCGAGAGCGTCCCCATGCATCCGGCCAGAACTTTGGCGTCCTCGCCAGCCGCGACGACCTCGACCGCGCTGGCGGACGCATCGACAGTTTCGGGCACGTCGTCCGTGTAGACCATGCGGCCGTTCTTGCGGTTGGCATCCACGGCCTTGTTGCGTGCAATGGTGAAGATCCAGGACTTCAGCGCCGCGCGGCCTTCGAACCGGTCCGCGCGCCGCCACACGTCGATCATGACTTCGTTGACCACGTCGGAGGCATCGTGAGGGTTCTGCAGCCAGCGCGTGACGAAAGCGGACAGCGGACGGCTGAATTCATCGAACAAGGCGCGCATCGCGACGCGGTCGCCCGCCGCGATCTTCGCCATGCGCTCCATGTCGGCCGTGCGCGCGGGCGACAGAATCGTATCCTCGCAGGCCGTGTCCCGCTTGCCCGCCGCTTGTCCCATCTGGCCACTCATAGCGCTCTCCTACGCAGTTCCCCTGCGCAGGCCTTTATTCAACTCCGGCGAGGTCGAGAATGAACTCTTGGTCACGGGCTCGTGAGCGGAACGCCGATCCGCATCTTGCCTGACGTTGCCGCGAAAGAGGCCTTGCTTTGCAAGCGCCCGGCCGCAGTTCGAATATGGCAACGGCACCTGCACACACCCTGCTGCGACGCTTTGAACAGGCTTCCGCCTGCTGAAAGCCACCCGTTTTTGTTGGCAACGTTGCGCCCCTGACATACATCTCAGCCAATGCTGGCGGAAACCGGACATATTGCGCTTGCCCTCGCGCTGGCCTTGGCGCTGCTGCAGGGTAGCCTGCCGCTTTGGGGGGCGTGGCGCGGGCAGGCGCGGGCCATGTTGTTCGCGGACCGGGCCGCGATCGGCCAGGCCGTGCTGCTGCTTTACGCTTTCGCCGCGCTGACGGTGGTCTTCGTCACGTCGGACTTCTCCGTGAAGCTGGCCACCATGCACAGCCATTCGGCCAAGCCGATGGTCTATAAGATCAGCGGCGTCTGGGCGAACCACGAGGGCTCCATGCTGCTCTGGGTGCTGATCCTCGGCATTTTCGGCGCGGCCGTGGCCTTGTTCGGTAAGCCGCTTCCCTTGTCGCTGCGCGCGCGGGCCCTGGCCGTCCAAGGCCTGCTCGGCGCGGGGTTCCTCGGCTTCCTGATCTTCACCTCCAACCCGTTCGAGCGTCTGTCGCCCGTGCCGCCGGACGGCCAGGGGCTTAACCCCCTGCTCCAGGACCCAGGCCTCGCCATCCATCCGCCGCTTCTCTACATCGGCTATGTCGGTTTCTCGGTCGCTTTCTCCTTTGCCGTCGCGGCCCTGCTGGAGGGCCGGGTGGACGCGGTCTGGGCGCGCTGGCTGCGCCCTTGGGTGCTGGTGTCGTGGTCGTTCCTGACGCTTGGCATTACGATCGGCTCGGTCTGGGCCTATTATGAGCTTGGCTGGGGCGGCTGGTGGATGTGGGACCCGGTGGAGAACGTCTCCTTCCTGCCCTGGCTCTGCGGCACCGCGCTGCTGCATTCCATCCTGACGCTGCAACATCGGCACAGCTTTGCGCACTGGACCGTGCTGCTGTCTATCGCGACCTTCTCGCTCGCCATGGTGGGGACGTTCGTGGTGCGCTCCGGCGTGTTGGTCAGCGTCCATGCCTTTGCAGTCGATCCCGCCCGCGGCGTCGTCATCCTGGCCTTGCTGCTCTTCTTCACGGGCGCGGCGCTGGCGCTCTACGCGCTGCGGTCGCGCACCCTGATGCAGCGCACCGCCCTGTCGCCCGTGTCACGGGAGTCCGGCCTTGTGCTCAACAACCTGCTGCTGGTCAGCGCCACGGCGACCGTCTTTCTCGGGACCTTCTACCCGCTTTTCGTGGAAGCCACGTCGGGCGCGAAGATCAGCGTCGGCGCGCCCTATTTCGACATCGTCTTCGCGCCGCTCATGATCGCGCTGATCGGTGTGATGGCCATCGCGCCCATGGTGCGTTGGCGCAAGGACACGCTGTCACGCCACAAGACGGCCCTAATGCGCGCAGGGTTGTTCGTGATCGCCGTGCTGTTCCTGACGCTGCTGATCGGGCGGTCCGTGCTGGGCGCGATCAGCGCGGGCTTCGCCGCCTGGCTGATCGCGGGCACGCTCATCACGCTCTACAAGCGCTCCGACGGAAAGTGGGCCAAGCTGCGCCGCCAGCCTGCGGGCACGTGGGGCTTCGCGCTTAGCCATCTGGGCGTGGCCATATTCACCCTCGGCGTCACGGCCATGAGCGTCGGTGCCAAGGACACGGTCGGGCGTGTCCTGCCGGGCGACACACTGTCCGTGGGCAGCTACACCTTCACGCTGAACGAACTGTCCGAAGGCCAGCGCGACAACTATTTGTACCAGAGCGCAAGCGTCACCGTGTCCAAGGACGGGACCGTAATCGACGAGCTTTTCCCCGAACAGCGTCTCTATCCCGTGCGGCGCATGGTGACGTCCGAGGCGGGCTTCCGCTGGTCGCTGGGCACCATGCTGTTCGCGGGCGTGGGCAACGGCGCGGTGGGGGAAGACCTGACGGACGGCATGACGATGCGCGTCTATTCGCAGCCCGGCGTGGCGTGGATTTGGATCGGGGCGTTGCTGATGGCCTTTGCGGGCTTTGTCAGCATGGCGGACCGCCGCCTGCGCCTGCCCAAGCCCGCGCGGGAAACCGCCAATCCGGCCCCCTCCCCCGAACTGGTCCCAGCCGAGTGATGCGCCGCGTCCTTGTTTCCGTGGCTGCGCTGGCCTGCCTCTGCGCGCCAGCCTTCGGTCAGACGACGCAGGTGGACACAGACCTCAAGGCGCGTGAAATCGGGCGGCAACTGCGCTGCGTCGTCTGCCAGAACGAGAGCATCGAGGCGTCGAACGCGCCGCTGGCGAACGATATGCGCCAGCTGGTCCGTGAACGGGTCGAAGCCGGTGATACGGAAGCCGACATATTGGCAATGATGCGCGACCGCTACGGCGACTATGTCCTGCTGAAACCGCCCGTGCAGTCCAACACGGCCGTACTGTGGGCGGCCCCGCTCCTGCTGGGGCTCGGTGCGTTCGGATGGTGGGTCGCCTCGACCCGGCGCGGCGGTGAAGATGCGGACGCCGCCCCTCTGACCGATGCGGAAGAAGCGCGGTTCGCCGCCCTGCGCGACGCCTCCGACGGGACCTAGTTCCGCACGCACTTATCCCGACGTCCCAAAACTTGACGATCCGTCCCACTGGTTGACGGGCCGAAAGCAAGGCGCTTTACCTGTGTTAGCAACTGGGGAGGGGCGAATGGGCGTTATTCCGGGCCGTGGCGACGGCAATCCGCGACCGTGTCGGGCGAGGGTCTTCGCGGTAACGCTGGGCACGCTGGCCGTCTCCGCAATGACAAGCCTGCCCGCGCAGGCCCAGTTCTCGGACGGCTCGAGCTATACAGGCGAGATCATCATGTTCGCGGGCAGCTTCTGCCCGCGCGGAACGGTCGACGCCTTTGGCCAGTCCATATCCCTGGCGGAGAACACGGCGCTCTTCTCCCTGATCAACACGCAGTTCGGCGGCGATGGACGCACCGCGTTCGCCGTGCCCGACATGAGGCAGCGCCGCCCGGTCCATGCCGGGGACGGCGCAGGCCTGGATCCGGTCCGTCTGGGAGAGCGCGGCGGCACGGACACCGCCGAAATCACGATGCAGACCCTGCCGCCGCACACCCATGCGTCCGGCCTGGAGGATCATAGCCACACCCTGCCCGCCCACACGCACGAGGCCTCGCTTCTCGCGACCTTGAACGCGCCCGACACGAACGACCCGTCCGGCGCGGCGTTCGCCACCTTCCCAGGGGGAAATATCTACGGGACGGGCACGCTCGACCTGTCGCTGGCGGCGGGCTCGACCTCCGTCACCCCGACCGCCGTCGAAACGCGGCCCGACACTGGCGGGGCGCCGCGCACTCAGCCCGCGGGCGACGGCAACAGCTCCATTCCGGTCGTCGCCCCCGGACTGGTGTTGCGCTTCTGCATGGTGACGGACGGCGTCTACCCGGCGTTGAGGTGACGGACATGGCACGCACTTACAGACACAAGCTCGCCCAGCTCTGCGCCTTGATCGGGATCGCAGCCCTGCCCGGCCAAGCCTCCGCCCAGGCGTCGAAGTTCATCGCGGACATCTTCATGTCCGGAACCGGGACCTGCCCGGCCGGCAGTCTGCGCACGGACGGTCAGGTCCTGCCCATCAGCAGCAATAACGCGCTCTTCAGCCTGATAGGCGCCACTTTCGGCGGGAACGGGCGGTCGACCTTCGCACTTCCGGACCTGCGGGGACGGAGTCCCGTTGGCGCTGGATCGCAAGAGGGGGCTGAGCGCATCCGCGTCGGGGACCAAGGCGGGGCGGAGCGCGTGTCCCTGCGGCCCGAACACCTTCCCGCCCACCGCCACGAGGGGGCTGGCGCAGCGGCGTCCCCGCACACACACGAGGTCGACGGCCACACCCATACGGGCGCGCTCGTCGCCTCGACGGGGGCGATCAACGCCAACTCCCCCAGCGGCAGCAGCATCGCCGTCTATCCGGCGGGGCTGAACATCTATGGCACGGGTCCGTTGTCCGCGCCCGGCTTCGCGGATGGCAGCGTGACGGTCACGCAGCACGGCGAACAAGACTCCGGTAATCCGGTCGCGTCGGCCACGGAGGCCGCAGGCGACGGAGAGTCGGTCCGCACCCGCTCCCCCTACCAGGCCGTGACGTTCTGCATCGTCACCGAAGGCATCTACCCGCAGAGGCGTTGACCATGACCCGACAGTCCACACTCCGCCTTGCGGCCCTCTGCGCGCCGCTCCTCACCCTGGTGTCCCCGACCCCGGCGCAGGCCGACACGATTGGGCAAGTCTACATGACGGCAGCGAATTTCTGCCGCAGCGGATCGTTCGAGCTCGACGGGAGCCTTCTTCCCATCGAACGGTTCCAGACGATCTACTCTGTCCTGCAAGGCCAGTTCGGCGGCGATATGCGCGAGACCGTGGCGCTCCCGGATATGAGGGGGCGTTCCCCCGTGGGCGTGGAGCTGCCCCGGGACCCGTTTGCCGACCCGTCCGAGACACTGGCGGCCGGGACCGTTATCGGCGCGGAAACGGCGACACTCTCCAGCCTCCCCGTCCATGACCACGCTGAAACCGCCCATACGCACCGCGCGGAGCCGCACACGCACGACACGCAACTGAACGCGACGAGCGCGCTGCAATCCCTCCCGTCGCCGCAGGGGAACGCCCTCGCCTCCAACGCAACCGCGTCCCGCTACGTCAGCGACGCGCCGACAGGAGCCGTGATGAAGGAAGGCTCCGTCCTCCTGAACCCCAACCCGGCCGTGACGACCGGCGCCGCCACGTCCGCCTACGGCCCCACGGGCGAAACCGGACAGGGCGCCCCCGTAGATATACGGGACCCCTATGTGGGCCTGCGGTTCTGCATCGTGTTGGACGGGATCTATCCCAGCCGGAACTAACTGGCCGACGCCAGCGACAGATAGGCTTTGGCCTCGGACAGACGCCCCCCCGCGTAGTTCAGCTTGTAGTGGTTGACCGTCTTGATCGCTGCGCTCGGCAGGTCGTTAGGGCCTGGCGTCGGCACGGCGAAGTCATGGACAAGCCTGCCCCCATCGAGAAAGCCCGCCCCGCCGCGCCACGCCTCGAGCGCCTGCACGCGGTCACGGTCCTGGCCGAGCAAACCGGTCAGCCAGCCCCGCACCGCCTCGTGTTCGGTCTCGTCGGCGCAGAACACTTCGATGCCGAAGTCCGGGTTCCAGCCGCCGGAAACGCCCCGACCGAGAACGAAGCGCAACCCGTCCGTGCGGACGGGCACGGCGTCGAGCGCCCGCTTGGCGAATGCGGCATCGCCGGTCCAACCGAGCCTTTGCAGGAGCGACGCGATGTCGCCCGGCTCGCCTTTCAGCATGACCCGGACCTCGCCGGACCGCGACAGCATCAGGCCCAGCAAACGTCCCAGCGTCACGCCGACTGTGTCGGCCAGTGCGAAGAGGGCCTGCAGGTCATGCCGCAAGCCATCGGGCATCACGCCCAGAGCCGACAAGGCCGGACCGACGCATTGCGGCGCTGTGGCGAGTCCGTCTTCGACGGACAGGAAGATGGCCGGAGCCGCTGGGCACTGCCCGTCTGGCGCACAGTCGAATTCGAGATAGACCGTATCGATGGGCGTCAGGTCGCCCGGCTGCGCCCACCTCCGCGCGAAAGGCTGCAATACGGCGCCCCAGGGTTCCGACACAGCCTCGCAGAGATACAGCAGCCTTTCCGCCCCCGCCTCTTCGCGCTTGTAGAGCGTGGAGATGTCCACGCCCTTCCCCTGATCGAGCATCCGGCATTCGTAGAGGATCATGGAGGACCCGGCGACCTGGTCCTCAAGGGGTCTCAACGCCGCGCGTCCGCCCGGGGGAAGCAGGACCTTCGGGACGTGGTAGGCGCCGAGCGAGAGCAGGTCGCTGCCGGACACCCGACTCACAAACTGAAGCCTTCCAGCAGCGTATCCAGATGCGCCTCCATGCTATCGAGGCTGTCGGGCAGCGTGACGTTCGCGACCGGCACGTGCGCGGCGAGGCTCATCAGCCGTTGCAGTTCCACGCGCCGCATCCCGCCCTCTGGCGGGACTTGGCCGTAGAGATGCTCCAAGAGCGCGGAGAGGCCTTGCGGCCCGGTCAACGGATCGACTGCAGGCGACGACAGATCGGCGCGTCGCGGTTGGAGGATGATGAGCCGTTCGAGAGGCGTCGCCGCCGTGCAGAGCTTGCCCGGCAAGTCCACGGCGATCTTGTTCACGCCGTCCACCGGATAGACCGGATGGCGTTCCGCCTCCGGCAAGCCGAGCCAGTCCGCCGTCTCCACATTCAGCCTCAGCCGGAAGCGGCCTGGATGGGCCAAGACGCGCTCTCCGTCCGTCGTGAAATAGAGCTGGTCGTCGGATAGGAGCCGCCAGCCAGCCTGGATCAACATCCAGCTGAAGGTCGACTTGCCCGCCCCAGACACGCCGGACACGGCCAGGGCGCGGCCATCCCGGACCAGCACGCTGGCATGGATCGCCCCCTGACCGGTCAGGCGGGCATAGGTGCCCAGCACCATACCTTCCAAGAGGGACGGCACGGCATCGGGTTGGTTGGTCGTGTAGGTGATTTCCCAACGCGCAGGATCGATAACGAAGTCAGCGAACGCGCCGCCCATCTCGTAGTAAAGGCGGTGACGCGGGCATTCGGCAGTCGGCGAGGTGTCTTCCAGGAAGACGTCCTGCCGTAGGGTTGCACTTTCCACGGAAAGGCGGTCGCACCGGACCCATGATCCGTCGTCCGGATGGGCTTCTGCTTTTTGGAGACGGACGCGAGACGCGTCTTTCCGTGAATCTGGGAGACCGATGAGAGGCTCAGTATCAAGACCAAGCGTCCCGTAATGCCGGTACGTGTCAGAACTTTTCAACGTGCTGCGCATCGTGCGCAGACGATCAATACCTCAAGAGTTGTATGTGGCTTCAGCGTCATTAGCCCTGTTACCCTGTACGATAACCTTCATCTCGCCGACTTCGGTCAGTTCCGGCTTGGAATAAACCTGCATACGGCTTTCGGTTTTGGCATCTGAGGAAAGGCGTTTCATCAGTGGGTCCCAGCTGTTCGAGAGATGCCCCATCGGCAAAGAACCGATGGGACCAACAAGGCCGCAAAATGCCATAGGTTAACGTTTTCACGAAGGTTAAAACGTCTCGTTCCGTGTCAAAAACTATTCACGACATGTCATTTCTTGCGACCGTTTAAAGTCGGAGCAAAGACGGCTTGCCGGACTATAAGAGCGTCTCGATCCAGGCTTCGTACTTGCGGTCGCCATAGGCTGACGCTTCGTCGGGATTCGTTTTCCTACGCTGCACGAGGCCCTGCGACCGGGCCTCGCGCGGGGAACATCCGAACCGGTCCTTGAAGGCGCGGCTGAACTGGTTCGGCGAAGAGAACCCCCATCGGAAGGCAATCTCGCCGATCTGGTAACACTGCCCCTCGACGGAGACGAGTTCGCCCAAGGCGCGGCGCAGACGCTGTTCGCGCACCCGGTCCATTACCCCGCCATAGGGCTTGAAGAGCCGGTAGAGTCGCGAGCGGGAAATCCCCAGTTCGGCGGCAATCAGATCAGGCCCCAGATCCTCCCTTCGGAGCAAGCGGTTGATGATGTCCCGCGCCCTGAAGATCAGCGCATCATCCGTCCAGTCGGGCGGGTCCGCCGCGTTCATCTGCGTCTGGTTGCAGGCCGCCGCCGTCAGCAGAAGCAGGGATTGGGCCGCCGCCGCCGCCGCCCGCGCGGACAGTGTGTGCGCCGTCTGCATCAGGGATTGCATGTAGGTCGAGAGCAGCTGCCCCGCGCCCGAGGTGGAGTCGATCAGTACGCCATGCAGGCTTCCGGGGTTTTCGAGCAGAGGGTCCAGGCGCGAGCGCGGCAGGAAGGCGCTAACGAGGCTGTAGTCCGAATTGTACGATTCCAGCGCTTCCGTCATGTCGCCCACGATCATCGTCCCGGCCTGACCGCGCGCCCAACCCGTACCGACCGCCATGTCGACATGGCCCCGGTCGAAGGTCTGGATCATGTAGTGGTCCATGCCGTCGGAAAAGATGCGGTCCTTCCCCCGGTGGAAACTCTGTGCCCCGGCGACCGACCGGGAGAGCATCACTCCGTCCAGCAGCAGGCTGTCCATGCGGGCATTGAACCGCATCGGGTCCGCGCCATTGGTCTGGCCGACGTCGAACAACACCCCGATACTGTCCCGCCACACGTCGAAGCGGCGCTCCGGCGCGAGGTCCCGCGTGTCGAAATGCGAGGTTTCAACCGCTGCCGGGCTGGACGGCTCATCCGACATGTGGCTCCCCTTTCCCCTGGAATGTCCCGAACCGCCAGATTTCGGCAAACCGGTCGACGCCGTCAGCCCCTTCGCCGAAATGGCCCAACGGGGTCTCGACCCACGCATGGGACTGGAACCTATCCGTCTCGGCTACGCCTGTCACGATATCGGCAGGCAGCCCCCGCCGCCAGAATACCCAGGCGAGCGCGGTCGATCTGGGAAGGCAGGTCAGGCCCAACGGGATACGGTCCGCAAAGCGCAGCACTCGCCCGGCTAGCCGGTTGGCTTCCGCCATGTTGACGGGCGTCTCTCCACCCGGACGATGCGCCCAGCCTTGCACGAGGCGAAGCGTCCGCTGCACGCCCAGAAGGCGCAGCAGCAGCTTCACCACGCAGAGCCGGAGCGCTGCCGCGAGGCTGGAGAGCGAGGCCCGCAAACGGCGCATCAGGCGTCGGAAACCTCGATCAGGCCCGCGCCGCGCAACTGACCGACGAGGTCGATGACGTCGCGCGTCAGCTCTTCGGCGGAAACGTCATAGGTCTGCCGCACCTTGCCCAGGGTCTCGGATATGGAGTCCGACGTTTCCAGGGCTTTCCAGATGTCCGTTCCGACCGGGTCGAGGCTGAAATAATATTCCGTATTCAGGTTCAGGATCGCGGCGCTCCCGTCCATGGTCTGGAACAGGACGTGGTCGGGCACGCGGGTCTTGGAACTCGCAGAAACAGGGGCTTCAGTCGTCATGGGGTCTCTTACTCGCTCAACGGTTGGAGCCGGACAAGCGCCGGAAATAATCGCCATAGGATACGGCGCGGAGAATTTTTATTCGGTATTGGGCGGATGTCTCGCGACTGTTCCAGCCACTCGAAGGCAGCTCTTCCAATGCCGCCTGCATCGCTTCCACGTCCAGCAGAGAGGAGAGTGGCTCGAACTCCGCGATAATCTCCAGCTGCTCGCCCAAAGCCTCTTGGTCGCGCACGAAGCTGGTGTGCCAATCCGCGGATTGCAGGCCCCGGCGGCGTTCGTTCAGCACGGCGTCCGGCACGCGGCCCTGCAGGACCGAACGGCCGATAGCGCGGGGAATGCCGTCCTGTTCGAACAGGGCAGGCGGAATATTCAGGCAGAGCTCCACAAGACGCCGGTCCGCC
Organism: uncultured Algimonas sp.; assembly: GCA_964445685.1. GTDB lineage: Bacteria > Pseudomonadota > Alphaproteobacteria > Caulobacterales > Maricaulaceae > Litorimonas. Next base: position 11,044 of record CAYULR010000010.1, on the reverse strand, counting down.
GTGGGGTCGCGGACATCCACCCCGAACTGTGCCAGCGTCGCCTTGTCGGCGGAGTGGTAGTCCGCCCTCCGGTAGTAGGCCGTGCGTTGCGTCCAGTCGTCCTGCGTCATGATATCCAACGCCCGGTGTGTCTCCGCGCGCCGGTCGCCATGCAGGAAGCTGGCTTTCACCCGCCATTCCTCCAGATGGACGAGGAGGGCGCGAGGCAGCAGGCGGTAGACGGCCTTCGCCGCCGCCGTTCCGGCCGGCTTCCACCCCGCCTTTCGAATGGCGGCGATGTCCCTTGCGAAGCCCAGCAGTTGGAAGCGTTTCAGCCGCTCCGACAGGTAGGCGTCATTGCCATAGCTGAAGGTCAAATTACCGGTGGCGCCGGTCAGCATCACCGAATGGCCATCGCGCGCGACCTGCCTGTGAATCGCGTCGATCCAACGGATGTTGCAGAGATTGTAGATCGGCTGCGCGCCCAACTGCGTCGCCTTGTGGAGGCTGTCGAGATAGCCTTCAGTCCCCGCGGAGACTGTGTGGTGGAACATGTTGGGATAGGCTGCCACTGTCATGGCCGCCATCGGCCCCTCATCCGTCAGCCGCGTCGTACTCGCGCTATCCGGCGTGGAGGCCGGCACGGCGGTATAGGCATCAACGCGGGCCTGCGGCCCCATTTGCATCGCGGCGGAAACCGCCACGGCGGAACTGTCGAGACCCGCGCTCAGCTGGGTCGCAATGCGCGGCGCGCCCCGGATTTGCGACCGCACGGCCAGATCCAGCGTCTCGCGCACCTGCACGACATGATCCGCGAAGGAAAGCGTGAGGTCGGGCGTGTATTGCGGGTTCCAGTGGCAGTGCTGATGGACCGCCCCTTCAGTGATGATTGCCATGTGGCCCGGCTTCACCTTGCGGATATCCTTGTGGAAACTGCGGTCGCCGAAATGCTGCATTTCCTCGAAGAGGTCGGTGAAAAGTTCCGTATCCGGCCCGCGCGGTACGTGTGGCAGCGCGTGCAGCCCCTGCGGCATCGAGGCGAAGGCGATTCCCGTTTGCGACCTGTGAAAGTAGAGCGGGCGTTTGCCCAGCGGATCGCGGAACAGGCGAAGACTGCGTTCGCCCTCGTCCCACACCGCAAAAGCGTAGTCCCCGACCAGATGATCGCAGCACGCATCGCCCCACCGCTCATAGGCCCGCAGGATCAGAGCGGAATCGGCCAGACGCGCGGCCTCTTCGCCCGTCACGCCCAGCGCCCGGCAGAGCGCGCCGCGATTGTCGAGCCGGGCATCGGCAACCAGATGCCAACGCCCGTTGCGGCTCGAGAGCGGCTGCGTATCGAAACGGTCTTCCGCCACGGTGAGGCTGAGGCACCGTCCCAACGTGGCCGGGCCGAAACTCGCCTGGGTCTGACTGTGACGCCCGAAAACGGACAGACCCGCCAACTGACGCGACACGTCCTGCTCGACGGGCTTTCCGTCGAAGCTCCAGCTGCCGGCAATCGCGGTCATAACGTTACGGCCTTTTTAGTAGGCGGAGTCCGCCGGGTCATCTCGCCCAGGTCGAGGATGCGGTCGGCATGGGCCGCCGCCGCCGCGGTATGGGTGACCATGATGAGAGTCGGGCGGTCGGGTAGCTGCGCGAGCCTGCCCAGCACCTTCGCCTCCACATCGGGGTCGAGCGAATTGGTCGCTTCGTCCAGGATCAGGCAACCGGGACGACGCAGCAGGGCGCGGGCCAGGCAAAGACGCTGCCGCTCCCCGCCCGACAGGCCTTCGCCCCTGTGGCCGACCCGCAAGTCCAACCCCTCTCCGCGATCTGAGAGGAAGCCTGAAGCGTCCGCGATCTCCAACGCCGCCCAGATCTCTTCGTCCGGGCGCGGGGCATCGAGCGCCCAGAGCAGGTTGTCGCGAACGGACGCGTCGAACAGGAAAGGCGTCTGCGGCACGTAGGCCAGCCGCGACCGCCAGGCCCGGACGGCGGGATCGCCGCTCAACGGTTGGCCGTCGATCAGGATCTTGCCATGCGTCGGTGACAGCAGGCCGCCGATCAGATCCAACAATGTCGTCTTGCCCGTACCGGACGGGCCGACCACTGCGACGAAAGCCCCAGAGCCGATCCTCAGAGACAGGCGGTCGAAGACGGGCCGGTCCGCGCCCTCGCGCGTGAAGCTTACGTCCGAGAGCTGCACCGACGCCGGACCCGTCGCCTGGGCCAGAGGTTGGAGAGACACTGGTCGCTCCCCGTCTTGCTGGAGGGTCTTCATCGTCTGCGTCAGCGAGGCGAAGGCAGGCAGGGCGTGCGCGACCTGTTGCGCGGACAGCGCCAGCGACTGCACCGGGCCCGTCATGCGCACCATAACGACCAGCACGACCGCGAGCACCGCAATGGGCGTGCCGAGCCAGACATAGCCGATCCAGAGCGTGGCCAGACCCAGCAGCCCGGCCAGCGTCTGGAACGCGGCGCGCGAGCCCGACTGCGCGGAGACATAGGCCACATGCTGGGCGCGCGTTTCGCCGATGGACGCGATGAAATCGTCGGAGATTCGCGAGCCCGCATTGGAGAGCCGGGCGAGCTTCTGCACCTCGACGAGGTCCTGCAGCAAGGTCTGCGCTTTCCGGCCACTCAGCGAGATATCCACGCCGAGCCGCCGGGCGCGCCGCACGACCGGAAAGGCGATCGCGGCCCCGGCCAGGGCGACCCCCGCAAGCAGGAGGAAGAGCGGCGGGCTGAGGATCGCCACGGCCATCAGCTGCACGAAAGCCAAGGCGGCGGACGCGAAATTACGCAGCAGCAGATGGGTCGCCACGCTCAGCCGCGCCACGTCCGTCGTCACGGCATGGATCAGATGCCCCCGGCGCATCCGGTCCACGACGGACCAGTCGGCGGAGGCGATGGAGCGCATGAGGCGCGCGCGCCATTGGTCGACATATTCGAGCCCGAGGCTTTGGAGCGACACATCGCGCCGCCAACCCACCAGCCCGCGCAAACCGACCAGCGCGGCGAATGCGGCCGACAGTGCGAGCAGCTGCGTGGTCTGGCTGTGGAGGCCAACGGCGCGGAACGCCCCGACGAGGACATCCCGTCCGGCTCCCGCCTCTTCTCCTGCGACGATGGCGAAGAGCGGCAGGATGGCGAGGATGCCGACCGTTTCCAGCACGGCTCCCAACGCCACGAGCGCAGCTGTGAGCTTCAGCTCACGCCCTCCTACGGCGGTCACATCCGCCAGATATGCTCGAACGTCCTGCATCCCCTTGCGCGCGCCTATAGAAGACTTGTTTCAGAGACGAAACATTCTTGTCAAAGTCGGCGCCCCAAGGCCGTGACCAGCCCCCGCCCCACGCGCCCCCGCAGCCACGGCGTCATCACGGCGATCCTCGTCTGATGGGCGCGGTAGTCCGCGTCCTGCCGGAGCGCCTTTCGCAGCGCCTGCAGGCGGCGTTTCTTGACAGCCCTGGTCCAGGGATTGGACGGCTGGACGTCCGCATCGGCCACGAAACCCTCTTGCAGGCAGAGCAGCCTGTCCGACGCAGGCGTCGGGAGCGCCTTGTCCCAGACGGAAGAAAACTCCGTTCCTAAGGTCGCCTCGCAGAGGCTCCGCGCACTGGCTGCCAATGGCAGCAGTCCCGTCTTGTCCAGATCGTCCAGGCTTTGAGCGACAAGCGCGTCCGGCAAAGACTCCGCCAGATGATGGAGGTCCGCCAACCATTTCAGGCGCACCCATCCGGCATGGCATCCGTGGACGATCACGTAGGACAGCGTGTCCGCCGGGTTCGGACAGGGCAGGCCCGCCCAAGGCCCGCCGGCGACGGCCGCGACGCGGTCCGGCCAGGTCCGGTCGAAGTCAGGCCTCAGATACGGGTTGCGCGCCGTGCGCCAGTGAAGATCGACCTGGGTCCCGTCCCCGGATCGGAGGTAGGTCGCGGACTTCTCGACCCGCTGCAGCCCCGAAAACGCTTTCGGGTCGAGCGCAAAGTCCGGGTAGCAGCGGACATATCCCAACCGCTCCATCTGTGCATCGGCCTGGAGGAAATGCTCCGGCCTGACGAGAAGGTCGATATCGACAGCTTCGCGCAAGGCGGGCTCGGCATAGCCCAGCCCCGCCACGGACGCGCCCTTGACCAGTCCGCTGTCGATTCCGTCCGCTGCAAGGGCCGCCACGATTTCGCGCGCGGCCCTGGCCTGCCGCAATTGGGCGAAGGCGTTGGCGCGGATGCGGCCCGGCAGCGCGCCTTCGCGGACCGAGCCTTTCAAGCGGTATTCGGCCAATGGCCCGACGCGGTGCCTGTCCACCAAAGGCAGGACCGCGTCCCAGTCCAGGTTGCGCAGCCGGGCATCCAGCGCCTCGCCACGCAGCCGCCCGCCCAGCAGGTCCATGAGGAACCGCAGCGATTCGGAATAGTCCGTCTGGAACTGTGTGGGTTGGCGCGTCACGGAAGGACGCCCCTAGCGCCTCGCTGCCGGGACGCCAACAGACGGCGGGAAGCTTAGCTCCGCATGGTCTGGATGAAGTCGTCGGCGGCCGAGATGGACTGTTCCATTTCCGCGATCAGGCGCGCCACATCCGCTTCCAGCTCCGCCGTCTCTCCGTCCAGCGCCGCGATAGAGCGGGCGTTGAGGTTGTGCTTCAGGAACAAAACGCGGTCGCTGAAGACGCGCAGCACCGGATCCATGCTCGCGGTGGCGTCGTCCATCTTCTCGGCCAGTTCGTCGTAGCGCGCCTGCGTCTCGCGCAGCTGGCGCTCTGACGAACGGCGCAGGCCCGCATCCTGGTAGTCGCCCAGCTCGCCTTCCCATTCGCGGAACAAGTCCCGGGCGACGCGCTTGACGGAGGCGACGCGGTTGCGGGCATCGTCCGCCTGCCCTTCGGCGCGGTCGAAGGCGCGGCTGAGCCGGTCGTAGGTCGCTTCCAGCTCTCCGCCATCCACGTCGACCACGGCGCGGAAAGCCTCCAACGCGTCGGCGAACTCCTCCTTGGCTTCGTTCTGGGCCTTGGCGGCGTCCTCGACGCGGTCCACGAGGATGTCGCGCTTCTCGAGCCCCAGCAGGCGTTCCTGCGCTTCGTAGGCGATGGTCGAGCAGCCCGTCAGGAGCGTCGGAGCGAGAAGGAGCGCCCCGGCCAGCGTGGCGAAGCTGCGGCGGGCGGATCTGGAAATTGTCATGAGGGTCCCTGCAATTGACGTGTGTTGAGCACCTAACTCCACCCGCCGGGGCGGGGTTCCCTTACTGCCAGCCGACGCGGTCGAAGATGCGGATCGCCTCGGCCTGGTTCGGGCCGAAGGTCGCCACGTTCAGCGTGTCCGCCTCGAACGCGCCCAGCGCTTCGACGGCGGCGTTGCTCGCCACGTCCGGATTGACCGGATATTCATTATTTCCGTCGGCGAAGTAGGTCTGCGCGGACGGGCGGGTGAGGTATTCGAGGAAGCGCACCGCATTGTCGCGGTTGGGCGCGTTCACCGTCACGCCCGCGCCGCTGATGTTGACGTGCGTGCCGCGACCGGGGGCGTCTTCCGTGCCCTGGTTCGGAAAGACGATGCCGACCGCGTCGACGATCTCCTGCGTGGCCGGATCGTCCGACCGGGACAGCCGCGCCAGATAGTAGGTGTTCACGACCGACAGGCCGCATTCACCGGAGGCCACGGCCTCGATCTGGCCCGTGTCGTTGCTTTGCGGGCGGCGGGCGAAGTTCTCCACCACGCCCTCGGCCCAGCCTTCCGCAGCCTCCGCGCCTGCGTGCTCGATGATCGAGGAGAGCAGCGAGATATTGTAGATATTGCCGGACGACCGCATGCAGATACGCCCGCGCAGGGACGCATCGGCGAGGTCTTCATAGTCGCTGACGCCTTCGGGCAGGCCCGCTTCCTTGTTGTAGATGATGACGCGGCCACGCGTGGACAGGCCCGTCCAGTGGCCTTCGGGATCGCGCAGGTTTTCCGGTACGCGCGCATCGAGGATGTCGGACGTCACGGGGGCCAGAATGCCGGCCTCTTCGGCGCGCCAGAGATTGCCCGCATCCACCGTGATCAGCATGTCGGCCGGGCTGAATTCTCCCTCGCTGACGATGCGCTCGATCAGCGCGCTCGCGCCCGCCTCGATGCGGTTGACCTTGATGCCGGTCTCGGCCGTGAAGTCTTCGTACAGGGCCAGATCGGTATCGTAGTGGCGCGACGTGTAGACGTTCACCACGCCCGCCTTCTCGACGGCTTCAGTCTGTGTCGCCTGCGTGTCTACCTGTGCCTCCACCTCTGTCTGAGGCTCAGCCCCCCCGCCTGCAGAACAGGCCGTCAGGGCGGTGGCGAGAAGAAGGGCGAGAGCGTGGCGCATGGAGTCGGTCCTGACCGGATAGTATTGAGAACTATTCTCACTAATGACCGGACGACACAATAGCAAGCCGCGTCAGACCGCGAAGGCGGGCCAGGCCCCTCCTTCGGGTTTCAGCGACACCCGGTCGCCCACGGCCCATCCCGGCGTGAGCCCGACTTCGACCAACAGCGTGTCGCCATCCGCGCGCCGCAAGGTCACGATCTGGCTACGGCCCGTTTCGCGAAGGTCGGAGATGAACAGCCCTTCCACGTCCGCCATGAGCGAGGCGCGGTGCGGATGGATGAGGATGTCGACCTCACGCCCGTGTGTCCCGTCCTTCGCGTCGATGTCCTGCGCCGCGAACCGACCGAAAGGCGTTTCGCAGCCTCCGTCCGAGACGGTTCCGCGCACCACCGCGCCGCTGCCCGCCATCAGTCCGACGAAGAGCGAGGCGGGCGCGTCGTGGAGCTCTCGCGCCGTGCCGACCTGGGTGATCTGGCCGTCTTCCAGCACGGCGATGCGGTCGGCGATCTCAAGCGCTTCTTCTGGGTCGTGCGTGACGAGCAGGGTGACGGATTCGCGCGCCTTGACCAGGCGGCGCGTCTCCTCGCGCAGTTTCCTGCGCAGCGAGATGTCGATGCTGGCGAACGGTTCGTCCATCAGCAGCACGTCCGGTTCCGGCGCGAGCGCGCGGGCCACGGCCACGCGCTGCTGCTGTCCGCCCGACAGAGTGTGCGGATAGCGCGTTCCATGACCGGGCAGACCGATCTGGCCCAGCAGGGTTTCCACGACCACGTCGCGCCCCGCCGGTCCCAAGCCGAAGCCGATATTCTGCGCCCCCGTCAGATGGGGGAAAAGCGCGCCGTCCTGGAAGACCAGCCCGACGGGGCGCTTTTCCGGCGCGGGGTTCGCACCCGGCACGGCCAGCGGCGCACCGTCCAGCGTGATGGATCCCGCCTGCATGTCGAGCAGCCCGGCGGTCAGGTTCAGCAAGGTCGATTTCCCGCACCCCGAGCGTCCGAGCAGGCAGAGGATTTCGCCCTTGCGCGCTTCGAGCGTGATGCCTTTCAGGGCGGGCACGCCGTCATAGGCGTAGCGCACATCGTCGAAGCGCAGTCCCATGCCCGTAGCCGATCCTTCCCGTTCCTTTCTCCCCGTCGAGGGAGAGTGCGAGCGGCCCCTATCGGGATTGCGAACCGTATGCAATGTGACCGCGCGCCTGCGAGAGAGCAGGATACAGCTTTCGAGGGGATGTTGAGCAGCGCCACCCATATCCGGACCCGAACCCCGCGCGTGACGCTCTCTCCGTGGAGCCTGCTGCGCAAGCTTGGGCTCAACGCCGTTGCGGGCCTCGTCGCCTTGCCGATGCTCGCGGTCGTTGCGTCGCTGTTCACCGGGGCACCGGGCGACTGGTCGAGGCTCGTCTCCACGACGCTGCCGACCTATGCGGGCAACACGCTGGGACTCATGGTGCTGACGGGAGGGACCGCAGCCCTGATCGGCGTGGGGACGGCCTGGTGCGTGACCATGCTGGACTTTCCGGGGCGCAAATTGCTGTCGTGGATGCTGATCCTGCCGCTCGCCGCGCCCGCCTATATCGTGGCTTACGTCTATGTGGACCTGCTCGACTATTTCGGGCCCGTTCAGTCGCTCCTGCGCGACGTGACCGGATGGAGCCGGGGGGACTACGCGTTCCCGCCGATCCGCACTCTGCCCGGCGCGGCGCTCATCCTCGCTTTGACCCTCTACCCTTACGTCTACCTTCTGGCCCGCGCAGCGTTCGCGCAGCAGGGCGCGGGGCCGTGGCAGGCGGCGCGGAGCCTCGGCCTGTCGCCCGCGCGCGCTTTCCGACGCGTCTCCCTGCCCATGGCGCGCCCCGCCATTGCGGGCGGTCTGGCACTGGTCCTGATGGAGACGCTCGCCGATTTCGGCGTGGCGGACTATTTCGGCATTCCGACCTTCAGCACGGGCATCTTCCGCAGCTGGCTGGCGGGCGGCGACCGGGCGGAGGCCATGCGCCTGGCGGCGGTCATGCTGCTCTGCGTCTTTGCGCTCGTCGCGTTCGAGACGGCGAGCCGCAAAGGCCGCACGGATGAAGGCGGGCGCGCCCGCACGCGCGCGGAGCGGATGGACGTGACGGGCTGGCGGGGCGGCATGGTCGCCGCGCTCTGCGCCCTGCCCGTGCTTCTGGGATTCTTCGTTCCCGTCGCGAGCCTCGTCTCCAACGTTCTCGCCACGCCGGACACACGCCCCGGCCTGGAGTTCCTGCGCTATGCCGGGAACACGCTTCTGGTTGGCAGCATCGTGGCGGTCCTCTGCCTGAGCGTTGCCGTGCTGCTGGCCTATGCCAACCGCCGCACGGACGACCTGGCGACGCGCTGGCTGATCCGGTTTTCCACGCTGGGCTACGCCTTGCCCGGTGCTCTGCTCGCCGTGGGCCTGCTCGCCCCGCTGGGCGGCGTGGACCGGGGGCTGACGCGCTGGCTGTCGAACACACTGGGCTGGGACGGCGGGCTGGTCCTATCCGGGACGATCGCCATCCTGACCTTCGCGCTGTTGATCCGTTTCCTGACCGTGTCGTTCAACGCGCTGTCGTCCGGCTTCACCCAGATGCCGCCGTCGTTGGACCATGCCGCGCGGTCGCTCGGCGCGAGCCCGGCGCGCGTGGTGCGGACCATCCACCTGCCGTTGCTGCGGTCGAGCCTGCTGGCGGGCGGATTGATCGTCTTCGTGGATACGCTGCGCGAGCTCCCCGCCACGCTGATCCTGCGGCCCTTCAACTTCGACACGTTGGCGACGCGCATCTACTGGCTGGCGAGCGACGAGCGGATTGCGGAAGCCTCGACGGCGGCCATCCTCGTCATCATGTGCGGCCTAGTCCCGGTCATCCTGATCAACCGCACCTTCGAACGCCCACTGAAACAAAGCGCCGACGCGGTGCTGATTGAGGACTAACCGAAGGTGCGTTTCAGATTGGCGATGGCCTTGGCAAGCGTCAGATAATCCGGCGACGCCGTGCCCGCCGACTGCGCCAGGCTCGCGGACAGGTTCTCCAGATCGAACAGGATTTCGCGTCGGAACGCCGACTTCACCCGGCTTTCGATCCAACCGACGCAGACGTGGCGCACACCGGTCGTCACAGACCGCACCGCGTGGAGTGACCCGGACGGGTAGAGCACGACCGACCCGGCGGCGGGCTTGAAGCGCTCCCGTCCCGACGGGCCGTCGACTTGCAGCTCTCCGCCTTCGTAACTCTCTGGGTCGTCCAGGAAGAGCGTGAAAGACAGATCGGTCCGGATGCCGCCGATGAAGGCATTATCCACATGCTGGCCGTAGCCGCCGCCTTCTTCGGTGCGGCTGACGATCAGGTCGGAAAAGCGCGCGGGCTGGGCCGCGGCCTTCAACACCGCGTTCTGGCTCAGCGCGGACTGCACCCGGTCCCGGACGCGCAGCCCGGCCCGGCTGGACAGATCGGCTTGCAGGTTGGTCTTCACGGCTGCCGCTGCGCCGCCCGCCGTGCGCGCGCCGTCCTGCCAGCGCAGTTGCGCCATGTCCTCGCGCAGGGCTGCCAAGCTGTCCGCATCGATCACGTCTGAAATCGTCAGGATCACGTCATCTTCACTTGCGAATAGTTTGCAACACGTCCATTCCCCTAACGACGACGCGACGACACCGCAAAGGGAAAACCATGGACCGCAAGATCTGGACACAGCTCGGCCTCGGGGCCGTTTCCGCCGTTGGCCTCGCAGGCGCAGCCTGCTCGCCTGCCGATACCCCAGAGGAGGTTGCCGTTGCGGAAGCTCCTGCCGCTGCTCCTGCCCCTGCTGGCGAAGCGGGCGAGGCCGGAGAAGGCGAAGGCGGCGTGTCCATCGCGCAGGCCGCAAGCGACCCGGTCGTCTACCTGTCCGCACTCGCCATCGCCGAAGCCCACGTCATCGCAGCCCGCGATGCCCACGCCCTCGGCGAGACCGACGCGGCGGGCGAGATGTTCGCCCATCCCGTGTCCGAAGTGCTGGCCGAGATGGCACCGACGTTCGAGGCGCGCGGCGTGGCGGACTTCACCGACCTGTTCCTGGACGCCTCCGACGCCGCCTATTCCGGCGCGGACGCAAACACCGTCGCCGCCCGGACGGAGACGATCCTGGCCGCCCTGCGCAAGGCCGAAGACAGCGCGCCTGAAGATGGACGCAGCGCCGCGCAGATCCGCGCGGGCGTCGTCGCCGACCAGATCGACCGCGCCGCCGACATGTACGGCGTGGCGCAGGGCAGCGACGCGTACGAGCCCTATCTGGACGGCTACGGCTTCTACAAGGCGGCGCAGTCCGTCTTCAAAGCCAACGAAGCGGACGTCACGTCACTGGGCGGCAATGCGGTGGATGCGATCGAGCGCGCCATGGCGCTGCTGGGCGAAGCCTATCCCAGCGCGGTGCGTCCCGATGCGTTGAACGGCAACGCCGCCGCCCTGAAGGCGGCCGCGTCGGGTGTGCAACTGGCTGTCGGCTAGGTCCTAGACGAGCGCGGCGGCGGTCTTTTCCTCGACTTCTGCCCGCTCCACACCGGGAGCAAGCTCGACGAGCTTCAACCCACCTTCCACGACGTCGAACACGCCGAGATCGGTGATGATCCGGTCCACGCACGCCTTGCCGGTCAGCGGCAGGGTGCATTCTCGTAGCAGTTTCGGCTCGCCGCGCTTGTTCGTGTGATCCGTGATGACGACCACGCGGCCCACGCCCGCGACCAGGTCCATCGCCCCGCCCATGCC
>CAYULR010000009.1:7084-23170 GCA_964445685.1 uncultured Algimonas sp. | reverse complement strand
GGCACGCACGGAGCGGATCAGTTCGCGCCCGACATAGTCTTCGGCCGCGAATGGGCCTTCGATGTCGCCGTCGCGCAACACCGTGCCGCGCGTGAGCGCGCGCGTCGTGACGACCGCATCGGCGGCCGTGGCGGACGACGCGGCCACGGGCGACGGCGCGGCGGAAAGGCCCAGCAGCAGGGCCAGGGCGAGGATGAGGCGCGCCATGATCAGCGCAGCCGAGTCGTGGCGGCCAGCATTTCGTCAGCGGCCGTGATGATCTTGGAATTGAGCTCGTAACCGCGCTGCGCCTCGATCAGCTCGCTGATCTCCTCGACCACGTCCACGCCGCTGTCTTCGAGGTAGCCCTGGCGCATCACGCCCACGCCCTCGGAGCCGGCCGTGCCGTTGATGGGCGCGCCGGAGGCTTCGGTCTCGCGGTAGAGATTGCCGCCCAGCGCTTCGAGGCCCTTGGCGTTGGCGAAGACGTTCAGGCTGATCGTGCCGACCGTCTGGCCCTGGGGCTGGTTGCTGAAATAGGCGACCACTTCGCCGTCCTGGGAGATGGTGATGCGGTTGGCGTCGTTGGGAATGGTGATCTGGTCGGCCAGCGCATTGCCCTCGCTGTTGACCAGCAGGCCTTCGGCGTCGCGGTAGAACTTCCCGTCGCGCGTATAGGCGCTCTCGCCGTCGGGTTGGATGATCTCGAAGAAGCCGCGCCCGTTGATGGCGAGGTCCAGGTCGCCATTGGTCTGCGACAGCGCGCCCTGCACCATTTCCATCGAAACGGTGGTGGGCCGCACGCCCATGCCGATCTGGCTGCCGGCGGGCACGACGGACCCGGTTTGGGACGTCAGCGTGCCGGGCGTCTGGATCTGCTGGTAGACGAGATCGGCGAATTCGGCGACGCGCGGCTGGTAGGCCGTGGTGCTCATGTTCGCGATGTTGTTGGAGATGACGTCGACGCGCATCTGCTGTGCAGCCATCCCTGTGGCGGCGATTTTCAAGGCGTTCATCCTGAAGCCTCCTTTTCCCTGTTAAGTCCTGTTGGGGTGAAGTCCTGTGTGTCCGTCTATGATCTCAAGGCTCTGGCGACGCTGCGGATGCGTTCGTCCTCGAGGTCCATCAGCGACTGGCCCGCATCGTAGAAGCGCTGCACCTCGACCAGGCGCGCCATCTCCAGCACGGGATTGACGTTGCTCTGTTCCAGGAAGCCGGAAGCCACCCGGGGGAAGTCCACCGGGCGCACGTCTTCGGCCGTCCAGAGGTTGTCGCCCTGGCGCTGCAGCGTCAGCGGGTCCGCCGTGAACACGCCCACCCGGCCGAGTTCCACGCCGTCCGCGCTGATCGTGCCGTCGCCTGAGACCTGGACCTCGCCCGCTTCCTGCGGGATCGTGATCTCGCCGCCGCCTGTGCCGAGCACGGGATTGCCGCGCGGATCGATGAGGATGCGGTCGGAGTTCAGCATGAAGTGACCGGCCCGCGTCAGGCGGTCGCCGCCCTCCGTCCTGACCTGGAAGAAGCCTTCGCCAGAGATCGCCATGTCGAGCGGCCCGCCCGTGGCGCGCAGGCCACCGTCGGATAGGTCGGTCGCGTGGGCCGCGAGGCGGCCCATGGACAGGTTGGCGGGCGAGTCGAAATCGGTTCCGGCGGAGTCGATGGCGGCGATGTATTCCGCGAACACGCCGCGTTCCGCCTTGAAACCCGTCGTGCCCATGTTCGCGACATTGTTGGCGACGTTCGCCATTTCGCGGTTCAGGCCCGACTGGCGGGTGATCATCGTGTAGATGGCGTTATCCACGGCGCAGCACCTCCTCGAAGCGGTTCATGTCTTCCGTGACCCCGTCCAGATAGGCGCCCACGCCGTCCTGGGTCATGTCGGGGCTTGCGGGCGCGTCCGCGGCGGAGGCCGCTTCGGCCACGTCGGCGGGCGCGGAGGCCGCCGGCGTGTCGGACCCGGCGAGACGGGCGAGGCGCGCCTTCGCCTTGTCGTGCAGGTCCGCGCCCAGGGTCACGCCCTTGGCGTCCAGCCGTTCGACCACGTCCAGCGCGCGGATGACCGTGCCCAGATCGTCTTCGTCCAGCGCCCCGGACAGGCGCGCGGCGAGGTGCGCGCGGCTTTGCGCGTCGTCGGTCAGGTTGTTGTCCAGCGTCACCATTTCGGCGACCAGTTCGATGTCCGCATCCTCCACCGCATTGGCGAGCAGGCGCTTGCGCGCATCCAGCTGCACGCGTTCGTCGGGGCTGTCCGACAGGCGGCGCAGTTCAGCCTGGGCGACGGGTGCGGCGTCTATGTCGCGCAGCAGGTCGATGGCCACGAGCTGTTCGGGTCCGTCGCGTTCGGCCAGCCAGGACAGGCGCGCGCGCGCGGACACCGCATCGAAGCCGCGCACGATCAGCGCGTCGAGCAGCACATGTTCCGGGTCGGCGTCGTGGCGCGGCAGGCCGTGCAGGCCGGAATCCACCAGCGTGTCGGTCACGCGCCGCGTCAACCGGTCATTGCCCAGCAGGGCCGCGCGCGTGGCGATGCGCACGCCGAGCAGGCGGCGCAGAGCGGGCTGCATCTTGGCGAGCTCGCCCGTCAGCGCGGCTTCGGTCACCGCGTCCATGGGACGGCCCGGATCGGCGAGCGCCTGCCACGGCAGGAACGACACGCCGCATTCGCCCGCCTGCGACAGGTCCAGCGCAACAGGCAAACCGCCATAGCCGGGGTCGATCAGGTCGGAGAGGGTCCGCGCCAGGTCCGCCGTCTCCGGCCAGTCGGTGGACAGTTCCACGAACTTGCCGGTCGCGAAGCCGCCTTGTCCGCCGTCGAAGAGCGGGGCGAGCGCGAGGCAGTCGGCGGGCTTGGAGGCTGCGGGAGCCTCGGCTTGGGTTGCTTTTGCGGGGACGCCGGTATCGTTAGGTGCAGGTACGGGTGCCGCCGTGGCGGCGTCGCCCCGGTCCTTGAGCGCGACAAGGCCGCTGCGCCCGGCGGCTTCGAACAGGCCGCGGATGCGGTCCGCCTGGCCGCGTACGGCTTCGGCGTCAGGCTCGGACGCTATGGTGTCATTGGCGTGGGCGGGCGCAGTCAGGATGGGTACAGGCAGGGCGAGACAGGCGCACAAGCCCAGAAACGCCGAAAACCCGGGTGCGCGAGCGCCCAGGCGGATGGTGCGGACCCGGTCCGGAGATATGCAGCCCTCCGCCCTCACGCAGCCTTCTTGAGCGCCTTGATGGCGGTTTCCACTTCGGAGAAGCTGGGGCGGCACCCATGCGGAGCGCTGCGGCGCGCCACCTCGATGCAGATGTTGGTTTCGTTCTTGTGGAGGCTGGAGACGAGCACTTCGCGCATGAGCGAGTAGAAGTAGGCTTCCTGTTCGCGCACCGCCTTGATGCGGCTGGCGAGCGGTCCGACGAGGCCGTAGGCTAAGAACACGCCCAGGAACGTCCCGACCAGCGCGCCGCCGATCATCTGGCCCAGCACTTCCGGGGGCTTGTCGATCGACGCCATCGTCTTGATCACGCCCAGAACGGCGGCGACGATGCCCAGTGCGGGCAGCGCGTCGGCCATGTTCTGCAGGGCGTGGGAGCCGTGCATGCTCTCTTCCTTCATCGTGTCGAGCTGTTTGTCGAGCAGCTCCTCGACCTGGTACACATTGTCGAAGTTCATCAGCATGGACCGCATCGTGTCGCTGATGAGTTCGACGAAATCCTTTGAGGCGAGGATGCGCGGGTATTTCTGGAACAGGGCGGAGTTTTGCGGATCTTCGATGTGGCCTTCGACCTCGACCGGGCTTTCTTCGGTCAGGTCGACCAGCTCGTGCATCAGGCAGAGCAGGTCGGCATAGTCCTGGCGCTTCCACTTGGGGCCTTTGAAGGCGGCGGCGAGATCGCCCATCGTGGCCTTGAGCGTGTGCATGTCGTTGGCGCACAGGAAGGCGCCCACGGCCGCGCCGCCGATCATCATCATCTCGTAGGGCAGAGAATGCAGGATGATGCCGAGCTTGCCGCCGGCGAGCATATACCCACCAAACACGCAGATGATCGTGACGACGATTCCGATGATAGAGTTCATGTCGCGCTGCTACCCAAACCAGGTTAATTCAACGCTAAGTGAGATGTGCGCGGACCGTCTCATGCCGGGACCGTTCCCGCCGTCGCCGGAGCGGTGGCGAAGGTGCGCGGCAAGGCGTCCGAATCCGCGACATGGGGCGGCCGCACCCGGAAGTCCGGGTCCAGGCCCCGGTTCAGCCGGACGGCCTTGCGACCCTTGTCCGCGCCCAGAGCCGCATCCGTGAGAGGGCGCGGTCCGTCGCCCAGCTCCACGTCGAGTTCCAGATGGTCGAAGCGCAGGCCCGGCAGGCCCACGACCTGCCCGATTTCCAGGCGCGTGCAGTCCGCGACGCTCATCGTCACGCGGTCGCCCACGGCGCGGACGTCCACGTGGCAGGGGCCGAGACGCGGCGGCTTGGGCACGGCGACGGGCGTTTCCGCCTTGCTGCGCGAAGCCCCCACGGCGATCAGCAGGTCTTCGGTGACGCCCACGCGCACCAGCAAGTCCGCCGCGCCCGTATCGACGATGCGCACGGTGATGGAGAGTGTTTCGTAAGGCGCCCATTCCGGGCTCAGCGTTTCCGGGTCGGGCAAGGTCCAGTCCGGTTCCCCGGCGGCGATGCCCATCGGCGTGTCGTTCAGCCGTTCGCCCAGGGACACCATGTTCTCGCGCACGAACGGGGCCAGCGCGGCCATCTCTTCGGGGCTGGGTTCGGCATCGACGCGCAACACATCGAGCGCCGCGCGCTGGGCAAGGGCCTGGTTCATGATGACGAAGGCGCGTTGCGACCGGCGCGCGCCCTGGCTGGTCATGGACGGGCCGTCCAGCCAGTCCATCTGCGGCCGCGCCCACTCCGCCTGCACCATCTCCAGCGTGATTTCCTCGACGGACATCCAGCCCAGAAGAGCCCGCCTCAAAAAGGGAAGCAGGGGCAGGGCCACCTTGTCCGCGTCCGGTCGGGACGGGGCGGGTTGGTTGGCGATCGCGATTTTCCGGGCGATGACGGACAACACGAATCCTTCGGTTTGCGCGCGCCCGTCTCGGAACGACGGCGCGCCTGACGGCCCATCCTGGACCTGTCTCGGGTTTCACGTGGTTCTCACCAAAAGGTTACACAAAGGTTGAAGCCGCCCGCCGCGTTCACGCTCCGTGAACCTAAATGCGTCACAGCGACCGCAAAGACGCGCCGCGAGCAGACCCAGAATGAGCACTTCCAAACCCACCATCATCATAAAGCGGCCCAAGATCGTGAAGGGCGACGGCCACCATGGGGGCGCGTGGAAAGTCGCCTACGCGGATTTCGTGACGGCCATGATGGCGTTCTTCCTGCTGATGTGGCTGCTGAACGCCACCACCGAAGAACAGCGCCAGGGCCTTGCCGACTATTTCAACCCATCCATTCCCATTGCCGCCGTGTCGGGCGGCGGGTCCGGCGCGCTGCACGGCCAGGAAGTCGTGCAGGCCCCGGCCCTGTCCACGCTGAACCGCCAGACGG
Source organism: uncultured Algimonas sp. (assembly GCA_964445685.1). Lineage (GTDB taxonomy): Bacteria > Pseudomonadota > Alphaproteobacteria > Caulobacterales > Maricaulaceae > Litorimonas. The sequence goes on along the minus strand of CAYULR010000009.1, from coordinate 17,660 downwards.
CGTCTGGCGACGACTACGAGATCGGCCGCGCCGTGGACCGGCTGGGCGGCGGGGCGCTGGACAATGACGAAGACGCGCAGAACCAGCAGGACGCCGCCATGGAAGCCGCGCTGGACGCGGCGCTGGCCGGGGAAGCAGCCGAACTGTCCCAACACATCCATGTGCGCGTGACGCCCGAAGGCCTGGTCGTGGAACTCACGGACCGGGATACGAGCCCGCTATTCGCATCGGGCAGCGCGCAGCCGTCGCCCGTGCTGACCAAGCTCGCCGCCGCCGTGGCGCTGGCACTCGACGAGGTGGAGAATTCGGTGAAGATCGCGGGCCACACCGACGCCCGGCCCTACGCCACGCCGCAGGGCTACAGCAACTGGGAGCTGTCGAGCGACCGTGCCAACGCCGCCCGCCGCCTGATCGGCGAAGCGGGCCTGCCGTCCGGGCGGATATCGGAAGTGTCCGGCAAGGCGGCGACTGTGCCGCTGATCGAGGAAGACCCGATGGATGCCCGCAACCGGCGCATCTCCATCACCCTCCTGCGCGGGACCGTCCCCGCCCCCTGATCACGGTTTGACTGTCTGCGCCCAGTATCCTGGCTGCTGGGTCCTGGCTGCCGGGTCCTGGCCGCCGGGCGCGCTTAACCTGCGGTTCACCCTATACGTTTTCTTAAGAGAGGGGCCCTAAGGCCTGGGTTCGGTCCGAAGACGGACCCCCGAACCGGCAGGACGCCGGCAGACGGATTCAAGGATTGAACCGATGACCATTTCCTCTTCGCTCAATGCGGGCGTCATGGGCCTGAACGTCAACGCGACGCGCCTGGCCACCATCTCCGACAACATCGCCAACTCGGCCACCAATGGCTACAAGCGCGCCGACGTGGAGTTCAGCTCCCTCGTCATCAACCAGCGCAACAGCGTCTATTCCGCCGGCGGCGTGAACGCGACCGCGACCCGCGCCGTGTCCGAAGCGGGCTCTCTCATCTCCACGGGCCGGTCCACCGACATCGCCATCAACGGCGACGGCATGCTGCCCGTCACGACGCTGCAAGGCCTCGACCAGCCCGCCACGGAGCGCGAATTCCAGATGGTGCCCACGGGCAGCTTCGCGCCCGACGCGGACGGTTTCCTGCGCACGGATAGCGGCCTGTTCCTGCTGGGCTGGAACGTGGACGCCAATGGCGACGTGGTCACGGGCGGCCGCAGCAGCACGTCCGGCCTCGTCCCCGTCAACATCTCCGAAGGCATCTACAGCGCCGAAGTGACGTCCCGGGTCCAGATGGGCCTGAACCTCCCGGCCGACCCCGCGCAGCTTCCGCCCGGCGGGACGCTGGATTTCCCGGTCGAATATTTCAACGAAGTCGGCCTGCCCCAGACCCTCGACGTCAGCTACACCCGCAATGCGGACGGCAGCTGGAGCGGTCTGATCAACGACAACTCGACCGGCGCACCCGTCCAGAGCCTGTCCTTCGATGTGACCTTCAATTCCGACGGCACGCTCGGCACGGTGACGCCTGCGGGCGGCGCGACCTACGACCCGGTCTCGGGCAGCCTCGGCATGACATTGCCCAGCGGACCGGTGGAGGTCTTCATCGGCCGTCCCAACACGACCCAGGGCCTGAGCCAGATCGGCCTGGACTTCCAGACGCAGAACGTCATCGCCAACGGTTCGCCCGCCGGTGAGCTGCAGAGCGTGGAATTCGCCCCCGACGGGTCGCTGGAAGCCATCTACAATAGCGGCACGCGGCGCACCCTGTTCAAAATCCCCGTTCCGGTCGTGAACAATCCGGACGGGCTGACGGCGGCCGGCAACCAGGCCTACCAGGTCTCGCGCGAAAGCGGCGGCATCTATCTGTGGGATGCGGGCGACGGTCCGGCCGGCAGCGTCGCGGGCTTCGCCCTGATGGAATCCAACACCGACATCGCGCGCGAGCTGACCAATCTGATCGAGACGCAGCGCGCCTATTCGTCCAATGCCACCATCGTGCAAACGGTCGACGAGATGCTGCAGGAGACCACGAACCTGAAGCGCTAGGACGCGCTCTAGGTCCATAGCGCCATGTCGCTTCTCGCCGGTCTCTCCAACGCCCGTTCGGGCCTCGCCGCCACCAATCTGCGCACGCAGATCGCGTGGTCCAATATCGCGAACGTGTCCACGCCGGGCTATGTTCGGCGCGACGCCGTCCTGTCCAGCCAGGCGCAGGGCGGGGTGCGCCTCGACAGCGTCTCGCGCGTCCAGGACGAGGCGCTGCTGCAGTCGCGCCGCGACGCACAGAGCCAGGCCGCCGGGTCGGCGGTGACGGACGCGGTGCTGCAACGCACCCTGTCGGCCTTTGGCGAACCCGGCGACCAGACCGGCATCTTCGGCTCCCTCGCCCGGTTCGAGGGCGATCTGCAGACCTTGCGAAGCACGCCGGAATCCGCCGCCGCCCAGTCCATTGCGGTTGACTCGCTGAAGGATTTCGCCGGAGCGCTCTCGCGCGCCGCGCAGGACCTGCAGGGCGAACGCACCAACGCGGACGCGCAGGTCGCCAACGACGTCGCCAACGTCAACAAGCTGGCGGAAGAGCTGTTCTCGCTGAACGGCCAGATCCGGAAGAGCCATTCCGCCGCCGCCGACACGGCGTCCCTGCTGGACCAGCGCGACCAGCTGATCGATTCCATTTCCGAAGTGCTGCCCGTGCAGGCCGACTACGAGGATTCCGGCGCGGTGCGCCTGCAGACCCGCACGGGGCTGAACCTCGTGGGTCCCACGGTCAACGCCATCGAATTCACCCAGTCCGTGCGCATCGGGGCCGCCGACCTGCCGACCGACCAGGGCGGACGGCTGTCCGTGCCGACCCTGAATGGCCAGCCCCTGTCGCCGGGCTCCGGCGTGCACGCGCTCACGGGCGGGCGCCTCGCCGCGAACATCGACCTGCGCGACAACCAGATCCCGCAGCAGGCCGCCTCGCTGGACGATTTCGCCTTCGATCTCGCCTCCGCTTTCGACGGCGCGGGCGAACCGCTGCTGCTGGACGGGCTCTATGCCGTGGACCCGCTGAACAAGACGGGCCTGGCCGAACGGATCATCGTCAACCCGCTGGTCGACCCGGCCCGCGGCGAAGAGGCCAGCCGCCTGCGCGACGGGGTGGCCGCCGCCGTTCCCGGCGCGCCCGGCAACGACACGGTCCTGACCAACCTGACCAATGCGCTCGCGCCCTTCGCCGACCGCCTGGGCGAAGTCATCAGCGAGGCGTCCTCCGCCTCCTTCCGCGCCAGCCGCATCCACACCGGCAACACGGCGCGCGAAGTCTCCCTGGTGGAAGCTGACACCGCACACAGCGCCGTCGATCTCGACAATGAGCTGCAGAGCCTGCTCCAGATCGAGCAGGCCTACGCCGCCAATGCGCGGGTCATCCAGACCATCAACGACATGTTCGATATCCTGTCGAGGATCTGACGATGCAATTCTCCCTCACGCCCGACCTTCTGTTCAATTCCCGCCAGGCGCGGCAGAACGCCAATCTGCGCACGCAGCTGGAAACGGCCGGGCAGGAAGTCATCACGGGCCGCCGCACCGATGTGGTCGCCGCAACGAATGGCCGCGTCGGCGACGCCTTCCTGCTGCAACAGGCCACCTCCGACATTGCGCGCCAGCGCGAGACGGCGGACCTTGCCAATGTCCGGCTGGACAGCGCCACCGGGTCCGTGGGGCAGATCCGCGAGAACATCGGCACGGTCAGCGGCTCGGGCCGCATCGCCGTGGCGCAAGGCTCGCCGGGCGATCTGAACCTGCTGGCGCAGAATGCGTCGGGCAACCTTGCCCAGACCGTCACCGCGCTGAGCCAGCGCTCCGGCACGCGCCACCTCTTCTCCGGGACCAACACGACCGCCCCGCCCCTCGCCCCGGCCGAAGACATCCAGACGGCCGTGAATGCGTTGATCGCGGGACAGGCCACCGCCGCCGGAGCCGCTGCCGCCGTGGATACCTGGTTCGACACGGCGGGCGGCGGGTTCGAGACCACCATCTACCAAGGCAGCGCCGAGGACGGACCGCGCCTGCACGTCTCGGACACGCAAAGCTACGACCCCTTGCCCAAGGGCGACGACCCGCTCTTCCGCCAGATCCTCAAAGGCTACGCGCTGATTGCGGGTGCGTCGAACCTGACCGACCCGGACGAGCGCTCCGCGCTGATGAGCCGGGGTCTGGACCTGCTCGACGGCGCGATCGAAGGCGCCATCCAACTGGAGACCCGCCTCGGCGCGACGCAGCAGAGCATCGAACGGCTGGACGAAAACTACGCCCGCGAGGCCGGATTGCTGGCCGCCGCGGAGAACGACCTGCTCGGCCGCGACCCGTTCGAAGCGGCCGCGCAGCTGCAGGCGCTCGAGAACCAGCTGCAAGCCAGCTACACGGTGACGGGCCGCCTCGGCTCGCTGTCCCTGGCCAATTTCCTGAGGTGATCATGACGTTTTTCCGCCGCATCCTCACAGCGTCCCTGCTCTGCTTGCTCGCCGCGTCCACCACGTGGGCGGCCGAAGTGCGCATCAAGGACATTGCCGACGTGCAAGGCGTGCGGGGCAACGACCTGGTCGGCTACGGTCTCGTCATCGGGCTGAACGGCACAGGCGATACGATCCGCAACTCGCCCTACACGGAAGAGGCGCTGGTCAACATTCTGGAACGGCTGGGCATCAACGTGCAGGGCAGCGATTTCCGCCCCGACAATATCGCCGCCGTGCTGGTGACCTCGACCCTGCCGCCCTTCGCGCGCGAAGGCTCGCGCATCGACGTCAACGTGGCGTCCATCGGGGATGCGTCCAGCCTGGCGGGCGGCACGCTCGTCATGACGCCGCTCAACGCGCCCAACGGCGAAATCTACGCCATCGCGCAAGGCAATCTGCTGATCAGCGGCTTCGACGCGGAAGGCGCGGGCGCCAGCGTCAGGCAGGGCGTGCCCACGGCCGGGGCGATCCCCGGCGGGGCGCGCGTGGAGCGCGAAATCCCGTTCGACTTCCGCGACCAGCGCACGGTGCGCCTCGCGCTGCGCACGCCCGACTTCACCACGGCGGGCCGGATCGAGGAAAGCATCAACAAGGCCGCCGGACAACGCGTCGCCATGCTGATGGACCCCGGCACGGTCGAAGTCGACCTGAGCGCCCTGCCCGGCAATCCCGCCCATGTGATGGGCCGCCTGGAGAACCTGACCCTGAAATCCGCCGCCATCTCGCGCGTCGTCGTGGACCAGCGTTCCGGCACGATCGTACTGGGCGAAGCCGTGAAGGTGAGTTCGGTCGCGGTGGCGCAGGGCAACCTGACCATCAAGATCGCCGAAACGCCCGTCGCGTCCCAGCCCAACCCGTTCGGCTTCGGCGACACGGTCGTGCTGCCGCGCACAGACGTGTCCGTCCAGGACGGACCCGCGGGCAACATTGCGGTGGTGGAGGAAGCGGTCGAACTGCCCGACCTCGTCGCCGGGCTCAACGCGCTGGGCGTTTCCCCGCGCGAGATGATCGACATCCTGAAAGCCATCAAGAGCGCAGGCGCGCTCCATGCGGAATTGGTGCTTCAGTAGGACGCGGGACGGGACTTATTTTTTTCGATGAGTTGAGGGCGGACCGCCGCTGCGGTCCGCTGAGAGACTAGGCGTCGTCGGCCTTGCTCGACAGCAGGGTGATCGTGCCTCGGCGCGCAAGGCCCAGGATTTCGCGCACCAGGTTTCCGATGGCGCGGTCCTGCGCGGCCGGGTCCATGGCGGGCGAGGCCTCGATGTCGTCGCGGAACGTGTCGGCCATGCGCTGGGCGATGTTGCCCAGCAGGAAGTCCGCCACGTCGGGCGCGGCTTCGCCGATGGCGGCCAGCCCCTTGATGAGGATTTCGCGGCCCACTTCGCGGAACACGACCTGGACGGATTTCTTGGGCAGGCGGTCGGGCAGGTCCTCGATGCGCAGCAGCGTGGAGCGGATCGCGGCGGCGCGCATCTCGTCTTCCTTTTCCAGCCGGTTCAGCGCCGCGTCGCGCAGGTCGCGCGGCAGCGTGCCGAGCGCTTCGCCGATCATCAGGATCTTGGGGTCGCTGGACGGGTCGATGACCTTGTCGAGCACCTCGGTGCGCACCATGCGTTCGGCCACGGCAACGGCGGCGCGCGACGGGTCCTGCGGGCGGGACATGACGGCGAGGACTTCGACGGCCTTGTCGGCGGGCATGAGCGGCAGCACTTCGGGCACGCGGTCGGCCGGCAGGCGGTTGAGCATGAGGGCCGCGACCGTGCCGTGCTGGCGGGAGATGTATTCGGCGATGACGTCCGGCGGCTGCTGGCCGAAATCGGCCCAGGTGTCGGACGGCGGCTCGACCTGCGGGCCGCGGATCTGCTCCACGAGGGCGTCGCTGAGCACCTTGGTGAGCATGTTGATCGATTCGACCTCACCGCCGCGCAGTCCCGTGCGCCACGCATTGAGCTGCGTGATGAAGTCCGCGAACGCGGCCAGCACTTCGGCTTCGGACAGGTGCGGCAGGTCTTTGAGCGCGCGCTGGATGCGGCGCATGGCGGGCACGCCCAGCTGTTCGGCGATGGGCTGCGCGTATTCCGGCTCCAGCGACACCAGCACCACGGCGGCGCGCTGCGACGGGGTCAGGCGGGACACGGCCATCTGCGCTTGCTGGAGGCTCATAACGCATATCCTTGCAGCAGGGCTTCCGTGATCTTCAGCCAGCCATCCGCCAGCACGAAGAAGCCCAGCTTGAACGGCAGGCTGACCACGGCGGGCGGGACCATCATCATCCCCATCGCCATCAGGACCGACGCGACCGCGAGGTCGATGGCGAGGAAAGGCAGGAAGATGGCGAAACCGATCTGGAAGGCGGTCTTGATCTCACTCAGCATGAAAGCGCTGGTGAGCAGGCCGAGCGACGGCTCCTCGCCCGGCGCCCACTCGCGGCCCGGCAGGCTGTCGGCGAGGCGCTGGATCGTGTCGGGCTCCACGCGCGCGCTCATGAAGGCGCGGAACGGCTCGATGGCGAGGTCGAACGCGCTGCTCTCGTCCAGCACGCCGTCCATGTAGGGCTGCACGCCCGCCTCCCAGCTCTGGGCGAAGACGGGCTCCATGATGAAGAAGGTCAGGATCAGGCCGAGACCCATGATCATGGAATTGGGCGGCGTCTGCTGCAGGCCCAGCGCCTGGCGCAAAAAGGACAGCACAATGACGATCAGCGGCAGGCAGGTCACCATCATGGCGAGGCCCGGCGCGAGGCTGAGCACGGTGACCAGCAGGAAAAGCTGCACGATGGAGACGTCCAGCGTCACGGGCGCGTCGGACAGTTCCTGCACGCCGTTGGCGAGCGCGTCGGTGGGCGTTTGCGTAGGGGCCGCAGGGGCCACTTGCGCCAGCGCGTCGGGAGACAGCCAGAGCGACAGGCCACCAAGCGCCAAGGCCCCCGCAAGGGCAAGCGCGCGCCGCGACGCAGCGCCGTGCGGCGCGAACGATATGCCGCGGGGGGCGATCACCCCAGCGCGTCTTCGGCCACGTCGACGACCTGCGTGATGCGCACGCCGATGCCGCTGCCGTCTTCCATTTCGATCAGTTCGCCGCGCGCGATGACGCGGCCGTCCACGCACAGGTCGACCGGATCTTCCACCGCGCGGTCCAGACCCAGCAGGCTGCCTTCTTCCAGGCCCAGCAATTCGGTCACGGTCGGGCGGGCGCGGCCCACCACCACGTCGACCGTCACCGGCAAGGCGTAGATGGAGCGTTTGAATTTCGCGCCGCCCGCCTCTTCGCGGCGTTCCAGCACGGGCGGTTCGGGCGCGGCTTCAGGTGATGCGCCGGATGCTGCGTTTGGCGCGGCGTCCGCTTGGGGCGGCAGGGTCGTCTGGGGATCAGTCGTCATGAGAGGGCTCTGCAGTCATTTGTTCGGGCATCTGGGCTTCCGAAGCCTGTGTAGCCTGTGTGTGGGACGGCGCGTCGAACTCGGCGAGGCGGGCCATCAGCGCGTCGATGACGGGCTGTGCGTCCAGCGTGGTACGGGCGTCGCCTTGGGCAAGCACGAGGCGGCCCGGCGCGAGGGCGGGATCGTCCTGTATGTCGAGCCGGGGGCTGTCGGGCAGCGGGCCAAGGTCGAGGTCCGGCGACTTGCGCAGGCGCAGCGCCGTGTCCGCCAGGAGCGGCTTCGCGGCATGTTGGGCCAGCTCTGCGGCCAGGGTTTCGCGCAAGGCCCGGTCGGCGAGGCGCGGCAGGACGGCGCGGAGCGCGCTGCCGATCAGCTCGGCCTGCTGGCGTTCGAGGCGCGCGACATGGGTGGCCAGCGCGTCTTCGACCAGTTGCGACAGGCGCAGGCCCAGACCGGACGCTTCCTTGCGGCCCTCTTCGCGGGCGGCGGCGACGGCGCTGTCGCGGTCGGCCTGGCAGGTCGGGCACGGGCTGCAATGGTTGGGGCAACGGCTCGCCTCTTCGCGCACCAGCGGGCGGCTCAGCGCGGCGAGCGATGTCGGCGCGGCGGGCTCGAACGGCGGGGCGTGGAGCTGGATGATGTCGCTCACGGGGCTCACGCGGCGAGCTCGTCTTCTTCGTCAGGCGCGTCAGCGTCCAGCCAGCTGGCAAGCAGGGCGGCGGCATCGTCGACGTTCTCGCCCACGACGTTGCCCATTTCGGATTTCGGATCGGGTGCGGGCAGGCCGAGGCTGACGGCGGGCTGTTCGAGCGCGGCGGGGCTTTGCGCCTGTGCGGGGGTGTCCGCGTCGTTGGAGCCGAGCATGAGCGGGGCGAGTTCCCCACCGGCCAGGGCGGGCGGAGGCGCACCGACACCACCGCGCGAGGCGGCGAGCAGCGGACGCACGACCAGAACGGCCAGGCCGAGGGCGAGAAGGCTGAGGATGCCGATCTGCGCCAGGCGGCCCCCGTGCTGGTCCACGAAGCGCGCGCCAGCGCCGGGACGGGTGATCATCTCCGCCGGGGCGGGACGGTCGAAGGCCAGCGTGTCCACGCGCAGCACGTCGCCGCGCGCCGTGTCGAGCCCGGCGGCGGCGCTGGCCAGTTCGCGCAGCGTCTCCAGTTCGGCCTCCGGGCGGGGCGTGTAGGTAACGGTCCCGTCCGCCGCCGTCTCGCGCACATGGTCCAGCAGGACCGCCACGCTCATGCGGGTGACCTTGCCGGGCAGGCTTTCGGTCGTGGTGAGGACTTCGGAAATCTCGTAGCGCGTCGTCTCGGTCGTCTCCGAACGCTCCGACGACTGGTTGCCGCCCCCGGCCGCGCCTTCGGGCAGGTTGGAGGCGACGGTCACCGCGCCGGTCGTGCCGTCGCTCTGGTCGGAGCTGTCGGACGTGGTGGTGGAACGCAGTACACGCCCGTCCGGATCGAAACGGCGTTCCGTGGTGGAGACCGAGTCGGTTTCCACGTCGAGCGCGACATTTACCCGGACATTGCCCGGTCCCACGCGCGCTTCGAGCAGGCTCAGCAGCTCCGCCTTCATGGCGGCCGCGCGGCCCAGTTCCCCGGCGGCGTCGGCGGTGGCGCGGTCGTCCAGGCCCGGCCCGGCGAGCAGTCCGGCGCGCGTGTCGATCACGGCGACGCTGTCGGGTTCCAGGCCCGGCACGGCTGAGGCGACGAGATATTGCACGGCCTTGGCGCCGCGCGTGTCGACCGGTGGTTCGGCGGTCAGCGTGACGGACGCGGTGGCGGGTTGGCGGCGGGCGGTGAGGCCCCGGCCCGCGCCCTGGCCGATATGCACGCGCGCGGCGCGCACGGCCGGCATGGCGAGGATGGTCCGGGCCAGCTCGCCTTCCTTGGCGCGCCAGTAGGCCGTGTCGAACATCTCCGAACTCATGGCGAAGCTGTTGAGATTATCGAAGAGTTCGTAGCCGACCACGTCCTGGCGCGGCAGGCCGTCGCGCGCGAGTTCCAGGCGCAGCGAGTCGCGGCGCGCGCTGTCGGCATAGATTGCCCCGCCCTGTACGCGGTAGTCCACGCCCAGATTGTCGAGGCGCGCAATGACTTCGCCCGCCGTCTGCGGTTCCAGATCGGCATAGAGGAGGGAGAGGGTCGGCTTGGACACTTGCTGCCCAATAAGCAGCAGCATGAGCAACGTGCCGGCCACAGCCGCCGCGCTGATTATCTTCTGCCGCACGGACAGAGACCGCAAAGTCGCAATCGGGTTCATCCTGAGCTCGCTCAACGTGCGTCCTGCACACCACTGCTGGGACCGCTCTGGACTCAATTCGTTAACCGACCGTTTACCGTAACGGGTCATTTACCGTTGCGAGTCCGTCGACGCCTCTCCTGTGTCTTAACTCGGGGGAGACGCTCACCGGACATGAAAACAAGCGAAGGATACGCTGATACCGTCATGGCCCTGTTGAAGAGCAAGAAAGGCAAAGCCGCGCCCGCAGGGGGCGACGCGGCCAAAGCCAAGAGCGGCGGGAAGGGCGGCAAGCTGCTGGCCCTCGCCGCGCCGCTGCTCGTCTTCGGGGCGTCCTTCGGGGCGAGCTACGTGATGGGCGGCGCGCCCGCACCGGCTCCGGCCGCTGTTGAGGAAAAGCCCACGGCCGCGACCCATTCCGCCGACTGGCAGCCCCCCGCCCCCGCCAAGACCGTGCCCATGGAAACCATGA
>CAYULR010000009.1:4789-7074 GCA_964445685.1 uncultured Algimonas sp. | reverse complement strand
CGAGGGCTGGGCCGGCAGCGTCGAGATCGACACGCCGCGCATGCGCGACGCCTTCACCACCTATCTGCGCGCGCTCGAGCCCGCGCAGCTGTCCGATCCGGGCTACCATGTGCGCATGAAACGCGCCCTGCTCCACCGCGCCCGCGTGGTCGCCGGGCAGGACGCGGTGGCGGACGTGCTGATCACCGACTTCCTTCTCGTGAGCTAGGACGATTATGGCCTTCGACATGAATATCGAGTTCATCAAGGACGTCCTGCTGATCGCGCTGTGTGGGGCGGCTGCCGTCTATTGCTGGATGCTCTCGCACCGCCTGAAGCGCCTCAACGACCTGAAGAGCGGCGTGGGCGCATCCATCGTGACCCTGACCGAGGCCATCGAGCGCACGCACGACGCCGCCACGACGGCGCGCGGCGAACTGTTCGAAGCCATCGAGGAGATCAAGACGCTGCTGGACGATGCGGATACGCGCTCGCAGCGGCTGGAAACCGCCATGGACCGGTCCGAAGCCAAGATCGTCGAAGTCCAGCGCGCCGCCATGGAGCTGGGCGAGATCGTGGACGTGCAGGTGCCCGAAGCCCGGCGCAAGGCGCTTAAGACGACGGAAGGCCTGCTGAAGGTCGCCAGCGACATGAAACGGCTGCAGGCCGGGTTGCAGGGCGGGCCCGCGCGCCTCGTCTCCGACCGCACCGCGGCCGCCAAGGCAGAAGCGGCGGCGCAGACAAGCGCCCAGGCAACAGTCAGTTCTACTACCAAGCGGGGCGCGGCATGAAGTCGTCCATCCTGCTCGTCCTCGCGGCCGGGTTCGCCGGATTCGGCGCGCTTGAGGTCGCGGCCCTGAACCCGGGGGCCGACACCGACCTGCCCAGCGCTGAAACCGCCGCAAGCGGGACAGACCCTGTCTCCACGCCTGCCAGTGCTCCTGACGCTGGCGAGACCGTGAAGATGGCATCGGCGGACAGTGCGGCCATGATGGCCAAGCCCGCCGCCCTGTCGGAAACGCCCAAGGCGTTGCATCCGGGCAGCCACGACGAGACTTCAAGCCAGTGCCTGACCCCAGCCCTGGTCGCCGCGTTCGAGCCGCGCGCCGCCGCCTTGCTGGAGCGCGAGACGCGCCTCGATGCGCGCGAGGCGGAGCTGGCCGAGCTGGAGACGTCCCTGTCCGCGCGCCTGTCCGAGTTGGGCGAGACGCGCGACGAGATCGCCGCCTTGACCGCCTCCATGGACAAGGTCGCGGGCGAGGACATCAGCCACCTCGTGGAGATGTACTCCACCATGAAACCCAAAAAGGCCGCCGCCATCTTCGACCGCATGGACCCGGCCTTCGCCGCCGGTTTCCTGCGCGAGATCGACAGCGCGCGCGCCGGAACGATCATGGCGGAGATGGGCGAAGAGCAGAGCTACCGCGTGAGCCTGCTGATCGCGAGCCGCCACGCTGAATGGCGCGGCGCGCAGTAGGTCCGGCCCAAGGCGCCTAGCGCTTCAGCGATGATAGCGGCATCGCGCCGCCGCCATTCGGCACGACATCGGACGCCGCCGCGCCGGAGCCGTCCAAGCGGCGCGGGCGGCTGTCCGGCCAGCGCCCGGCCCTGTCATGGCCCCACCCCCACAGTGGAACGGAGAAGACGTCGCGGTATCCCGTGTCGGTCGGGCCGAACACGTTGCGGGCATCCCTGAGCGCGCGGCGCGCATCCAGGAACTCGCGCACGTCGCCTTCATCCGCGCTCCCGCGCCGCAGGGCGCTGTAGTCGAGACGCGCCCGGGCCAGATCGAGCCGGGCTTCGAGATTGCGGATGTCGCGGAGCTGCCCGGCTTCGAGCGCCAGCCGGCTGTCGGCCTGCGCGGCGGCCTGCAAGGCGGGCTCGGCGCCCGTCACAGGCGCGAAGTCGGAGGCGCGAACGGGGTCGGGGTCCGCGACGGAGGCGCAGGCGGGTAGGAGGATGAGGGCGGAGAGAAGGAGGAGGCGCATGCCATGGAAATGCGCAGACGGGCGGTCGGATGCAAATGAACTCTGGGTGAGACGAAGACTGGCGTGCCCTTTGCTGCCTGAAAGCGAAGGCGCAGGAGCTGTTTGATTGAACCCTTCGCTCATTCCCGCAAACGCGGGAATCCAGCAGAAGGAGCGCCTTTGACGCGGTGCATGACGTACCTGTGCGCGCCACGTCGCGGACTCCCGGCCCTGGTTTTCATCCTTGCCGTTGCCCTCGACTGGATTCCCGCGTTCGCGGGAATGAGCGATGTTTGGGGGCTGAAACAGAAAAGGGCGCCGCGGGGGCGGGGGGCGCCG
>CAYULR010000009.1:0-4779 GCA_964445685.1 uncultured Algimonas sp. | reverse complement strand
TTTTTTGGGGGGGTAAAAAAAAAACCGCCCCCCGGGGGCGGGCCGGCCTCCTTATGCTCCGAAGAAAGGTCCCCTTCGCGTCCTTTGGGGACGCGCGGCTGCGCCGGGATTTGCGACGGACGGCGTTGCCGTCCTTAGACCCCTACCGGGGACGCAAATCCGTGGGGCCAGTCCGACCCTAGCATTTATAGTACAAATCGAACTCCACCGGGTGCGGGTGCATGGCGACGCGGTGGACTTCTTCCATCTTCATCTCGATGTAGGCGTCGATCTGGTCGTCGTCGAACACGCCGCCCGCCGTCAGGAAGGAGCGGTCACCGTCCAGAGCGTCGAGCGCTTCCTTGAGGGAGCCGCAGACCTGCGGGATGTCCTTCGCCTCTTCGGGGCTCAGTTCGTACAGGTCCTGATCCATCGGGTCGCCCGGATGTATCTTGTTCTTGATGCCGTCCAGTCCCGCCATCAGCAGCGCCGTGTAGGTCAGGTACGGGTTGCCGGCCGGGTCGGGGAAGCGGGCTTCCAGACGCTTGCCGTTGCGCGACGCCGTCCACGGGATGCGGATCGAGGCCGAGCGGTTGCGCGCGCTGTAGGCGAGCATGACGGGGGCCTCGAACCCCGGGACCAGGCGCTTGTAGGAGTTGGTCGAGGCGTTGGCGAAGGCGTTGATGGCCTTGGCGTGCTTGATGATGCCGCCAATGTAGAACAGGCACGCATCGGAGAGACCCGCATAGCCGTCGCCCGCGAAGAGCGGCTCTCCGCCTTTCCAGATCGACTGGTGGACGTGCATGCCCGTGCCGTTGTCCTCGTGGACGGGCTTGGGCATGAAGGTCGCGGTCTTGCCGTAGGCATGCGCCACATTGTGCACGATGTACTTATAGAGCTGCATGTTGTCGGCCATGTTGACCAGCGTGTCGAACTTCATGCCGAGTTCGTGCTGCGAGGGCGCGACTTCGTGGTGGTGCTTTTCGGGGCGCAGGCCGAGCTCGTCCATGATGGAGAGCATTTCGGAGCGCATGTCCTGCTGACTGTCGACCGGGGGCACGGGGAAGTAGCCGCCCTTGGGTCCCGGACGATGGCCCATGTTCCCGCCCGCATAGGCCGTGCCGGTGTTGTACGGGCCTTCGGTGCTATCGAAGCTGTAGCCCGTATTGTGCTGGTCGGTGTTCCAGCGCACGTCGTCGAAGACGAAGAATTCGGCTTCGGGGCCGAAATAGACTTCGTCGCCCACATTGGCGGAGCGCATGTAGGCTTCCGCCGCCTTGGCCGTGCCGCGCGGGTCGCGGTTGTAGGCGGAGCCGTCATCGGGTTCCAGCATGTCGCAGAAGATGGTCATCGTGTCCTGCTGGTAGAACGGGTCCATCTTGGCGGTGGACGCGTCCGGCATCAGGACCATGTCGGACTCGTTGATGTCCTTCCAACCGGAGATCGAGCTGCCGTCGAACATGGTGCCGTCGGAGAACAGCTCTTCGTCGACCATGTCGGCATGGAAAGTGACGTGCTGCATCTTCCCCTTGGGGTCGGTGAAGCGCAGGTCGAGGAACCCGACCTCTTCGTCTTTCATCGTCTTGAGGACGTCGTCCACGGAAATGGGTGTCTTGTCGGCCATAGTGATGTGTCCTTTTTCCCTAAAAGGTTTTCGGTTGCGGTCGAGAGGTGATGCGGCCAGCCGGACGGGCGGGCCTTGAGGTGTCTTAAAGCGCGGCTTCGCCGGTTTCGCCGGTGCGGATGCGGATGGCCTGCGCCACTTCGGAGACGAAGACCTTGCCGTCGCCGATCTTGCCCGTCTTGGCGGCCGTCTGGATGGCTTCCAGCGCGGCTTCGACCTGGTCGTCGGCGATGACGAGCTCGAGCTTCAGCTTGGGCAGGAAGTCCACGACATATTCCGCGCCGCGGTAGAGTTCCGTGTGGCCCTTCTGGCGGCCGAAGCCCTTGGCTTCGAGGACGGTCATGCCCTGGAGGCCGATCGCCTGCAGCGCTTCCTTCACCTCGTCCAGCTTGAACGGTTTGATGATGGCTTCGATCTTCTTCATGAGGCATCCCTTCAGCGCGTGTCGATGTGGGCTCCGCCTTGCGGTGCGCACGGCGTGGAGTCGAGGCACGGCCCGGCGCTTCCGGGGCGCGTGCGGCCCATCCCGGTGAATCGCACGGAATTGCAGCACAATCGACTGCCGTGGATGCAGTCTTGTGCATTCCGGCGGGCGCTCGGCCCGGCTTCGCGGTTGCGCCCGCCGGTCCATCCGCTAAAGCCGCAGTTCGGGCGCGCGGGTCTTTGCCAGCCATCCGACCCGGCGGGACGTTCGCGACTGCAGTTCGTCACCCGCCCGGACGGCAAGAAGGACGCGCGCACACGACCGCACGGCACCCGGTCAGGGCCGCACATTCCAGCGCCGGACGATCCCGATCCGGCCCCACCTCTCGCCGCTCGTTCGCGACTGCAGTTCGACCCGGCCAAAGGAGACGACCCATGGCTCAGCCACCCAAAAAGCTTACCCCCCGTCCGCCCAAAAAGCCGTTCATCACGGACGAACAGGCGCTGCGCTTCCACTCCGATCCCACGCCCGGCAAGATCTCCATGCTGCCGACCAAGCCCATGGCGACACAGCGCGACCTGAGCCTTGCCTACAGCCCCGGCGTCGCCGTTCCCGTCGAGGCCATCGCCAAGGATATCGACCTCGCCTACGACTACACGTCCAAGGGCAACACGGTCGCCGTCATCTCCAACGGCACGGCCATTCTGGGTCTCGGCAATCTGGGCGCCATCGCGTCCAAGCCCGTGATGGAAGGCAAGTCGGTCCTGTTCAAACGGTTCGCCGACATCGACAGCTTCGACATCGAGGTCGAGGAAGAGGACGCGCAGGCCTTCATCGAATGCGTCAAGCGCATCGGCAACAGCTTCGGCGGCATCAACCTTGAGGACATCGGCTCGCCCGAGTGCTTCATCATCGAGCAGGAGCTCCGCGACCTCGTCGACATTCCCGTCTTTCATGACGACCAGCACGGCACGGCGATCATCGCCACGGCCGGCCTCATCAACGCCGCGCAGCTGACGGGCCGCAAGTTCGAGGACATGAAAGTCGTGCTTTCCGGCGCGGGCGCGGCGGGTCTCTCCGTTCTGAACCTCATCAAGAGCCTCGGCGTGAAGGACGACAACTGCCTCGTGCTCGATTCCAAAGGCGTCATCTACCAGGGCCGCACCGAATATATGGACCAGTGGAAGGCCCCCCACGCGGTCGACACGGACAAACGCACGCTGCGCGAGAGCATGGTGGGCGCGGACGTCTTCCTCGGCCTGTCGGTCGCGGGCATCGTGGACGAGGACATGATCGCGAGCATGGCGCCCAACCCGATCATCTTCGCCATGGCCAACCCCGATCCGGAAGTGCTGCCCGAGACCATCAAGGCGGTGCGCGACGACGCCATCATCGCGACAGGCCGCTCGGATTACCCCAACCAGGTCAACAATGTGCTGGGCTTCCCCTATATTTTCCGCGGCGCACTCGACGTGCGCGCGCGCAATGTGAACGACGAGATGAAGCTCGCCTGCGCCCGCGCGCTCGCAGACTTGGCCCGCCAGGACGTGCCCGAAGAAGTGGCCGCCGCCTATCACGGCAACCGCCCGAAATACGGCCCCGACTACATCATTCCCGCGCCGTTCGACCCGCGCCTGATCAGCGAAATCCCGCCCTATGTCGCCCAGGCCGCCATGGACACGGGCGAAGCACGCCGCCCCATCGAGGACATGGACGCCTACAAGCGCAGCCTCGCCCGGCGCCAGGACCCGACCGCCGCCATCCTGCAAGGCATCACGGCGGCCGTGGTCGAAGAACCCAAGACCATCGTGTTTGCCGAAGGCGAGGAACCCGCCGTCATCCGTGCCGCCCAGGCCTTCCAGCAGCGCGGCCTCGGCAAGGCGATCCTGATCGGCCGGGAAAAGCCGATCTACGACAACATGAAACTGTTGGGCATCGAGAAGCCCGAAAGCCTGTCCGTGCTCAACGCGCGTCTGTTCGACCGCAACGCCGAATTCACGGAATATCTCTACGGACGGCTGCAGCGCCGGGGCTTCCTGCGCCGCGACGCGCAACGCCTGGTCAACAATGACCGGAACGTCTTCTCCGCCCTGCTGATGCACCACGGCCTGGCCGACGGCATGGTCAGCGGCGTGACGCGCTCCTACGACGTGGTGCTCAGAGACGTACGCATGGTGCTGGGCCACCGCAAGGGCGAGCGCACGATGGGCGTCAGTGTCGTGGTCAACAAGGGCCGCACGCTGTTCATCGCCGACACCAACATCACCGAGCTTCCGACCGCCAAGGACCTGGCCGACATCGCGGAAACCACCGCGCACTTCGCCCAGACCTTCGGGTTCGAACCCAGAGTGGCGCTGCTGTCCTACTCGACCTTCGGCAATCCGGTCGGCGAGCGCATGATGAAGGTCCGCGAAGCCGCCGCCATCCTCGCCGAACGCCAGGTGGACTTCGAGTTCGAAGGCGACATCGCCGCCGACGTCGCGCTCGACCCGCTCCACACGCTCACCTACCCGTTCTCGCGCCTCACGGACGCCGCCAACGTGCTGATCATGCCCGCCATCCACTCGGCCAGCATCTCGACCAAGCTGCTCGACTCGGTCGGCGGCGCAACCGTGCTGGGGCCGTTCCTGACGGGGCTGGAGAAACCGGTGCAGATCTGTTCGCTGGGGGCAGCCGCGAGCGAGATTTTGCAGATGGCGACGCTGGCCGCTTACGCCCCCGGCCACGAGTAACCTCTCCCACAGGTCGTAGG
>CAYULR010000008.1:17904-23903 GCA_964445685.1 uncultured Algimonas sp. | reverse complement strand
TGGGTTTGGGGGCCTTGTTTGGGTTTGGGGGGCGCGGGGTTGAGGGGAGTTCCGTCTTGATTCAGTCCCACGACCGGAAGAGATTGGTCCGGTCTCTCATGCCGCTCAGGCCGACCCTTCGCGTCGGTCAGTCCACCGGACTGACCTTTGGCTACGACGGCCTGTCCATCTCCTGCTGTCGAGACTGGTAGCGGGGTTGGGTGATGGGCTCGCCGATCAAGTCGGCGAGAGCGGTATGAATGTGAGTGTTTGGAAGAACGTCTAGCTTGTCAGTTCGCTGCCGCTCAGTCCGCTGGAGTCGCGGACGGTGACCGCAGAACCCCGTGCTCGGCTGCGCCTGCGCGCGCAGTCCTGCGGCCAGTGGGAGAGCGCAGTAGCTAGATTAGAACCTTGGCCTTAGTGCGCATCGTTCCAGCTACGCGCAGCCCCTGCTTCCACATCGATGGGGACGCTGAGGGCTACCGCAGGCTCATGCGCCGTCTCCATCACGCCCTTCACCACCTCGATCAGCGCATCCTCGCGCCCTTCCGGTACCTCGAACACCAACTCGTCGTGCACCTGCAGCAGCATGCGCGCGCCTTCGACGGCGTGGATGGCCTCGGGCATGCGGATCATGGCGCGGCGCATAATGTCGGCGGCCGTGCCCTGGATGGGGGCGTTGATGGCTTGGCGTTCGGCAAACTGGCGGCGGGCCGGGTTACGTTCGCGGATGCCGGCGATATGGCATTTACGGCCGAACAGCGTGGTGACGTAGCCGCGTTCCTTCGCTTCCGCCTTTGTCGCGTCCATGAAGTCGCGGATGCCGGGGAATTTCTCGAAGTAGGTCTTGATGTATTCGCCCGCCGTGGCGCGGTCGACGCCCGTATTGTTGGCGAGGCCGAAGGCGCTGATCCCGTAAATGATGCCGAAATTGATCGCCTTGGCCTGACGGCGGATCTCGGGCGTCATGTCTTCCAGCTTTACCCCGAACATCTCTGACGCCGCCATGGAGTGAATGTCCACCCCGTCGGCGAAGGCCTGTTTCATGGACGGCAGGTCCGCCATGTGGGCCAATAGTCTCAATTCGATCTGGCTGTAGTCGGCGGCGACCAGAACGTGGCCCGGCTCCGCGATGAAGGCATCGCGGATCTTGCGGCCTTCCTCGGTGCGGATCGGGATGTTCTGCAGGTTCGGATCGGACGAGCTCAGCCGTCCTGTCGTCGTTGCGGCCAGGGAAAAGCTGGTGTGGACCCGCTGCGTGTCCGGATTGATCTGCGCCTGCAGCGCATCCGTGTAGGTCGATTTCAGCTTGGAGAACTGACGCCAGTTCAGGATGGTGCGCGGCAGCGCCTCGCCCTGGTCGGCAAGGTTCTCCAGGATATCCACGCCCGTCTGCCACGCGCCCGTCTTGGTTTTCTTGCCGCCTTGCAGGCCCATCCGGTCGAAGAGGACTTCGCCGATCTGTTTGGGGCTGCCGATGTTGAAGGTCTCGCCCGCCGCCTCGTAGGCTTCGGCTTCCAGCCCGGCCATTTTCTGCGAGAAATAGGCCGACAGGCGCGACAGCTCGGCCTTGTCGACCTTGATGCCTTCATTCTCCATCTTGGCGACAACATGCGGCATGTCGCGGTCGATGGCTTCATACACGCGCGTGACCTGCGCAGGCGCGAGCTTGGGTTTGAGGAACCGCCAGAGCCGCAGCGTGACGTCCGCATCCTCGGCGGCGTAGCGGGTCGCATCGTCGAGGTTGATCTGGTCGAACGTCTTCTTGTTGCGGCCCGTGCCCGCGATCTCCTTGAACGGAACGGGCGTGTGGCCGAAATGCGTCTCGCTCAGCGTATCCATGCCGTGGCCGTGAATGCCGTTCTCCAGCGCGTAGGAGATCAGCATCGTGTCGTCATAGGGCGCGGGGTAGAGATCGTGGCGCAGGAAGACGCCGAGATCGTATTTGAAGTTCTGCCCGACCTTCAGCACCGCCGGGTCGTGGAGCATCGGCTCCAGGATCGCGAGCGCGTCCTTGACCGGAATCTGCGTGGGCGCATCGTCGCCCAGAAGATCGCCCTCGCCCTTGTGGCCGAGCGGCACGTAGCAGGCCTCGTTGTCCGCCACGGCGAGGCAGACCCCGACGAGGTTGGCGGCGCGACTGTCCAGACTGTCCGTCTCCAGATCGACCGCGACCACGCCCTCTTCTGTCGCGCGGTCCACCCACTCTTGAAGCAGAGCCTTGTCCTGTACGCAGACATACTTCGTGTGGTCGAAGACCGTGTTCGGGTAGGTATCGCGCACGGCGGGCGCGACGTTCATCGCTTTGGTGTCGTCCGCGCGCAGCCCGTCGCTTTCTCCCGCGCCCAGCGCTTCGCGAACCCTGGCCGTCAGTGTCCGGAACCCCATCTCTTCGAGGAAGTCAAACAGCACGTCCACGTCCGGGTCGGTGACACCGAGCTCTTCCAGCTCCACCTCGACGTCGACATCGTCCTTCAGCGTCACCAGCTTCTTGGAGATGCGCGCACTGTCCGCATGTTCCAGCAGCTTTTCGCGGCGGCCCTTCTGTTTGATCTCGCCCGCGCGTTCGAGCAGCGTTTCGAGGTCGCCATACTCGCCCAGCAGCAGCGCCGCCGTCTTCACGCCGATGCCGGGCACGCCGGGGATGTTATCGACCGAATCGCCCGCGAGGCTCTGCACATCGATGACCTTGTCGGGCGTGACGCCGAACTTCTCCTCGACCTCCTTCGGGCCGATCGGCTTGTTCTTCATCGGGTCGAGCATGGAGACGCGCTCGGACACGAGCTGCATCAAATCCTTGTCCGAACTGATGATGGTGACGCGCGCGCCCTTGGCTTCGGCCTGCTTGGCGTAGGTCGCGATCAGGTCGTCGGCCTCGAACCCCTGCATCTCGATGGCGGGCGCCCCGAAGGCGCGGGTCGCGTCGCGGGTCAGCGGGAATTGCGGGACGAGGTCTTCCGGCGGCTCGCCCCGGTTGGCCTTGTAGAGGTCGTAGAGGTCGTTGCGGAAAGTGTGGCTGCCCTTGTCGAAGATGACCGCGAAGTGGGTCGGGCGGCTTTCGTCCTTCTGGTCCTTCAGCATCTTGAACAGCATGTTGCAGAAGCCCGCGACCGCCCCGATGGGCAGGCCGTCGCGCTTGCGCGTCAGCGGCGGCAGTGCGTGGAAGGCGCGGAAGATGTAGCCGGAGCCGTCCACCAGGACGACGTGGCTCTTCGGTGTGATCGGGGATGCTTCGCTCATGAGGCGGCTTGTGAAACGCGGCGCACCTCCTGTCTATACCACGGGGCTGCAATCCCCTTATAAGGACGGTGTGTATCAGTCGATCGACGACAGCCCGGCCCCGGACGGCCCAGATGCAGCAGGTCGAGGCCGGCCATGGCTGTGGGCAGCGCTCGCCGCAGTCCTGCTCATCCTGGCGGCAGCCTGGCTGCTTCGCCCCGCCCCGCAGACCGGAACGACGGATCCCATCATGCCGGAACCGGAAGCGCGGCAGAACTACCTGAAAGCGCTGGGTGAGCAGAACCCGGCCCTGCGCCGCGCCCGCCTGACCGATTTCCTGACCCAGCACCCCGACAATCCGCGCAGCCCGGCGGCCCGCGCGCAGCTGGCCGTGCTGGACGGGGCGGCGGACAAGGACTGGCAGGCGACGCTGACGACCGCCTACGATCCGCGCATTGCGGTGGAGACGCGGCTGGCCGCCGTCGAAGCCTACCGCGAAAGCTGGGGACGCTATCTCGGCGCGCGCGACGGGGAGATCGAAGCGCTGGTCGAAGACATCCGCACCACGCCCGTGGGCGAGGACGCGCCAGACCGCACGCTGCAACGCGACGAGTCGCGCTATGCCGGCATCCCCAACGACCGCCTGGCGGGAGGCACGGACCGTTACCGCGACCCGCGCGTCACCTTCCGCCCGTCGCGCGAGTTCGAGCGCGAACGGCCCGTGGCGGACACGGCCGTCATCCCGCCGCGCGTGCGCCGCAACGCCACGCCGCGCTACCCGCACCGCGCACTGCGCCGGGGCGAAGAAGCCATCGTGACGCTGGCCCTGACCATCGACGAAGACGGACGCGTCGCGGAAACGGAGCTGATCGACGTGGAGGCGCGGCGCTACGCCAACGATTTCATCAATGCGGCGGAACGCGCGGCCCTCCGAACCCGCTTCGACCCGCAGACGGTGGGCGGCATCCCGGTGGAAGCGCGCGGCGTGGAGAAACGCTACCGGTTCGAACTGGAGTAGCTTCTTTCCCCCCTCCTCCTTCTCCTCTTAGCTCATTTCCGCGAACGCGGGAATCCAGTCGAGAGCAACAGCGAAGACTGACTATGAGGTCTGGGTGTCAGCCACGGCGCTGACACTCCACCCCCTTTCACGTCTGACCCTTCACTCCATCACTGGATTCCCGCGTTCGCGGGAATGAGCGAAAGTTTCAGATTTACCCTTTAAACCGCCACCCGGTCCGCCGCGGCCATCAGCTTGAACCGCACGCCGTCCCCGTGCCAGTCGGCTTCCACCTTGCCGCCCAGCTGCGCGGCACAGGCGCGGATCAGCTTGGAGCCATAGCCCTTGGATGCCGGAGCTTCCGCACTGTCGCGCAGGCAGCTTTCGTCCCATTCCAGGTGCAGCGCGCCGTCGGCGTCGCGTTGCAGGTCCAGCCGCACGCGTCCGCCCGCCTCGTGGCATTCCGGCGACCAGGCGCCGTATTTCAGCGAGTTGGTCGTCCATTCGTGCAGGATCAGCGCAAGTGGCGTGACGGCCTCTTCCGGCAAGGACTGCGCATCGCCCGACACGTCCAGGCGGTGCTCGCCCAGCAACTGCGCGCGCACGACCCTCTCGATCAGCGCGTCCGAACCCAGCGTCCGCGCATCGCCCAGTCCCCGCGTCGCGGAGTAGGCGTGGGACATGGCGGTCAGGCGCGCGGACGCTTCGTCGGAGTAGAGTTCCACCGCGTCGCCCCGGCCGCGCGCACTCTGGCGCAACATGCCCTGCGCGACGGCGAACATGTTCTTCATCCGGTGATCGAGCTCGCGCGCAATGACCTCGATGCGCTCCGCCGTGTCGGCGGCTTCTTCGGCTTCGACCACGGCACGGTCGGCCCGGAACCAGAGGAACAGCGTCACGAGCCCCATGATCGTCGCAAGACCGAGCAAGCCCGCCAGCAGCGTGGAGACGAAGCCGGAGCGTTCGCTATAGTAGCGGGAGCGCTCCGACGCCGCGTCGGCCAAGGCACGGGCCTCCGTCTGGCGGTCCGCAATGGCGGCGCGGATATCGCCCATCAGTTCGCGGCCCCGGTCGGTCTGCACTACGGACATGGCCGCGTTCGGGCTGCCGTCATCGAACAGGGCAATGGTCTGCTGCAGCTCTTCGAGCTTCATGTCGACGAGCTGACGGAGTTCCACGTCCGCGCCGTTGCGCAAGGCCCGCAAGGCCCAGTCTTCGCGGTTGTCCGCGCCGATGACGGACTGCGCGCGGGTGTAGGGCTCTATATATTTCCGGTCGCCCGTCAGCAGGTAGCCGCGCTGTCCGGTTTCCGCGTCCAGCACCGCGTCCTTCAACCGGTCCAGAGCGCGGGAGTAGGCGGTGGCGCCCGCGCTGGCTTCGCGGGCGGTCTGCTCCGCATCGGCAAAGCGCACGGAGGTGTAGAGGGCCGTTCCCGCGACGATGGCGATGAGCAGGGCGACGAGCGTCGCGAGCAGACCTGTCAGTCGGGTGGATAACATGGGAGCGGGCGTTAAACTCTTTAAACCCGGCGCGATAGGGCAATCCCCGTTAACCGGGGAGGTTTACGCCGCCTGTCTTAGCCCGAAGCATGTTCCGGGTTAACGACATGGTAGCGCACGCTGCGCCCTCCGTCCGCGTCCTGACGGTATCCCTGCTCCACGCCTCCGATCTTCTCGATGGCGCGGCGGGAGCGGTGATTGTGCTCGCCCGCGAAGAGCACGACCGTGTCGAGCGAGCCGAAGGCATGGTCCAGCATGAGGCGCTTGACCGCCCCATTCCACGGACCGCCCCAGCGGGACCGGAC
>CAYULR010000008.1:0-17894 GCA_964445685.1 uncultured Algimonas sp. | reverse complement strand
CCGATCACCTCGCCCGTTGCCGCGTCCTCGATCACGAACGCACCGCCCGACGCCAGACCGCCATCGAAGAAGTTCTGGAAGACGGTCCGCTTATAGCGGTCATAGGCGGGATGCTGCGCCCAGATGTCGGGATCGGACGCGGCCTCGAACATTGCTTCGAAGTCTTCGGGCCGCACCGGGCGGAGCCGCACGAGACCGTCCTGCAAAACGGGCTGAAGATCGAAGTCCATCGCGTCCCCTCACGAAAAAGCCCGCCAGAGGGGCGGGCTTTTCCAAACTCTGTGACTAGCCGCTGACCGGCTGTTTCAGTCGGCGCCAGATGCGCTTGTAGGAGAGCCACAGCAGCACGGCGAGGATCAGCAGGTAGACCATGCTCATCAGGCCGGCGGCCTTGCGCTCGCCCAGCTTGGGATCGGCGGACCAGGCGAGGAATTCCGTCAGGTCGGCGGCCATCTGCTCGACGGTGGCTTCCGGAGGCGTCTGGCCTTCCGTGTCGGACTGGTACTCGAAGACGCCTTCCTGCGGCTGCAGCTGCGGCGGCATGGCAATCTTGGAGCCTTCCATGACCGGGTTGTAGTACTGGCCGTTGCCGAGCGTGATGCCTTCCGGCTGCGGGTGGCTGTAGGCCAGCAGCAGGTTGTAGAGATAGTCCGCGCCGTCATTGCGGGCCTTGACGATCAGCGACAGGTCCGGCGGCAGCGCGCCGTTATTGACGTAGCGCGCTTCGGCGTCGTTGCGGTAGACGGGCGGGAAGTAGTCGGCCGGGATGCCGGGACGCGTGATCTCGGAACCGTCTTCCGGGTCCATGTCGATCACTTCGTACTCGGCGGCAATGTTCTTCACCAGCGGATTGTCGTTCGGGTTCTTGTAGAGCTCGTTGTAGAACGGGCCGCCTTCGTCACCGAGGTGGCGGAAGGCCAGATGGTCCAGATTGTGACAGGACCGGCAGACATTGGCGTAGACATTGAAGCCGCGCTGCATCGCTTCCTGGTCGTAGGAGCCGGTGATCCCGCTCCAGTGCCAGTGCGGGTGAAGCATCTTGTAGCCATCGGCCGGACCGCTGCCGCCTGCCGCGATCGCGACACCGGTCAGCGAGGCGACGGCAACGCCGCCTGCGATGAGGAAGTATCTAACGGACTTCAAAGCCATTGTGTCGTCTTTCCCGTGAAAGTCTGAAGAGTGCGGGCGCCTATTCGGCGGGCGCCAGCACCTTTTCGGTTTCGGGCTTGTCGCCGTAGTTCAGGATGGCCTGAGTGATGGATGCGGGCCGCTCCTCCGGATCCTCGACCAGGCCGAGGATCGGCAGGATCACGAGGAAGTAGGCGAAGTAGTAGAGCGTGCTGATCTGGCTCAGCCGGTAGAAGGACAGGCCGAGGAACGCTTCGTCATCCGGCGTCTCCGCACCGCACCAGCCCAGGATGAAGCACATGACGATGAAGATGAAGAAGAACCAGCGCGCGATCGGGCGGAAGCGCATGGAGCGCACGCGCGACGTGTCGAGCCAGGGCAGCACGAACAGCACGGCGATGGCGCCGATCATCAGCAGGATTCCCGCCAGCTTGTCCGGCACGGCGCGCAGGATCGCGTAGAACGGCAGGAAGTACCATTCCGGGACGATGTGCGCCGGCGTCGCGAGCGGATCGGCCGGGATGTAGTTGTCGGCGTGACCCAGCGCGTCGGGCAGGTAGAACAGGAAGAAGGCGAAGATGATCAGGAAGCAGGTGACCGCGAACAGATCCTTCACCGTGAAGTAGGGGTGGAAGGGCAGCGTGTCGGTCTTGACCTTGGCCGAGACACCGATCGGGTTCGACGACCCGGTCACGTGCAGCGCCCAGACGTGCAGGCCCGACAGGCCGGCGATGATGAACGGCAGCAGGTAGTGCAGGCTGTAGAAGCGGTTCAGCGTGGCATTGTCCACGGCGTAGCCGCCCAGCAGCCATTGCTGCAGGCTTTCACCGACGACCGGGACGGCCCCGAAGAAGCCCGTGATCACGGTCGCGCCCCAGAAGGACATCTGGCCCCATGGCAGTGTGTAGCCGAGGAAGGCCGTCGCCATCATGACGAGGTAGATCAGGCAGCCGATGATCCAGAGCACTTCGCGCGGCGCCTTGTAGCTGCCGTAGTAGAGCGCGCGGAACATGTGCATGTAGACGGCCAGGAAGAACATGGACGCGCCGACCGCGTGGGTCGACTGCATCAGCCAGCCATAAGGCACGTCGCGGCGGATGCGCTGCACCGAATCGAAGGCATGATCGACGTGGGCGACATAGTGCATGCCCAGAATCACGCCCGTAACGATCTGGATGATCAGGCAAAGCAGCAGGATGCCGCCGAAGGTCCACCAGTAGTTCAGGTTCCGCGGCGTCGGGAACGTCATGAAGTCCGCGCCCATGCGCACGACCGGCAGTCGCGTATCCATCCAGCGCATCACGGCGCCTTTGGGTTCGTAGGTGGAATGTCCGCTCATAACTTTCTTCCTGTAAATTCGGTTTAGCCGACCTTGATGACGCTGTCGGAGATGTATTCGTAAGGGGGCACGTCGAGGTTCCGCGGGGCGGGACCTTTGCGGATGCGGCCGGACGTGTCGTAGTGGCTGCCGTGGCACGGGCAGTACCAGCCGTCATAGTCGCCGGCTTCGCCCACGGGCACGCAACCGAAGTGGGTGCAGACGCCGATCTGGACGAGGATTTCGGGTTTCAGATTGCCGTCGGGGCCAGGCACCAGGCGCGAGGCGTCCGTGGCCGGGTCCGGCAGGGACGCCGTGTCGCCCGCTTCGGCTTCGGCGATCTCGGCCGCTGTGCGGTGACGCACGAAGACGGGCGCGCCGCGCCACAGCACTTTCAGCTGCTCGCCTTCGGGGATCTTGCCGACGTCGATCTCGATGGAGCCCAGCGCCAGCGTGTCCGCCGCCTTGCCCATCTGGGCCAGCAGCGGCCAGACGATGGAAGCCGCGCCCAGCGCCCCGGCAGCGCCAGCCGCCAGGAAGATGAAGTCGCGTTTGCTTTCGTCTTCGACGATATCGTCGTGGTGGATCAAGCCAATCTCGGCCATCGGTGAACCTCTGTTGCAATCACTTGGCGCATGCAAAGAAAGGCGACAGCCTTCCGCGCGCGCCGCGTGTCTAGACACATATAGTGCGGATTGCCACCCGCGAATGGCGTCATTCCGCCGCAATTTGTGTGGGATTGCAGTCAGTTGCGAAGGGCTCGCAACTACTCCGCCGCGGTTGGGCCATCAAATGTTTCGAACGGCGCACCTCCATGCGCCTCCCACTCCGCCAGAATCGCCTCGCTGCCTTGGCGCGACCCGTCATGGCTGTAGCCCGGCGGGGCGAAGACGTAGGCAAGACGCTGGCGCAGGCTCAGCCCCGGCCGGGCGGCGTCGCGCAGGATGGAAAGCCACTCCGCAAAGGCCACGCGCACCGGGTTGAACGTCTCTATGTTCTTGACGAGACCGTAGGTCATCGCCTCCCCGTCGCGTTCTTCCACGAACGTCCCGAACAGGCGGTCCCATACGATGAAGATGCCCGCATAGTTGCGGTCCAAGTGGGTCGGGTGGGTGCTGTGGTGAACGCGGTGATGGCTCGGCGTGTTCATCAGCCATTCCACCCAGCGCGGGAACTTTCGGATTGCTTCGGTGTGGATCCAGTACTGGTAGAGCAGGTTCAGCGAGGCGACGAAGCCGATCAGGACCGGATGGAAGCCCAGCAGCACGAGCGGCGTGGACAACAGCACATAGCCGGTGAAGTTGCTGATCCAGGGTTGGCGCAGCGCGGTCGACAGATTGTAGTGCTGGCTGGAGTGATGGACCACGTGGGCGCTCCAGAACCAGCGGATGCGGTGGCTGGCCCGGTGCTTCCAGTAATAGACGAAGTCCTGAGCGACGAGCGCGAGCAGGATCACCAGCAGGCTTGTTCCTAGATCGAACAGGGCGAACTGCCAGCAGAAGACCAGCCACCCCAAACTGATGAACCCGAACAACAGGTCCGTCACCAGATTGCCGAGCCCCATGGTCATGGAGGTGAACGCATCGCGCCATTCATAGCGGCCCGCAATACGGCCCCGGCGGACGAACCACCATTCCAGCGCCACCGTCAGCACGAAGAACGGCGCGGCCCAGGCCAGCACCATCGGGAATGTCGGGTCCGTTTCCATGACGTCCGAACACGACACCGTCACAAAAAATTTGTCAATCGGGCGGGCTCAGCGGACGTCTCAACGGGTGACGGGGCGGATGCGGGCGTCTAGGCTCGCTTTTATGAAAGTCGTGATGGTCGGAACGGGGTATGTGGGTCTGGTCAGCGGAGTGTGCTTCGCCGACTTCGGCCACGACGTCGTCTGCGTGGACAAGGACCCCGCCAAGATCGAGACGCTGCGCGGCGGCGGCGTTCCCATTTTCGAACCCGGCCTGGATGCGTTGATCGCCAAGAACGTGCGCGGCGGGCGGCTCTCCTTCACCACCGATCTGGCCGAGGCCGTCTCGGGCGCGGAAGCCGTCTTCATCGCAGTCGGCACGCCGTCGCGGCGCGGCGACGGCTATGCGGACCTGTCCTATGTCTACGCCGCCGCCGAGGAGATTGCGGGCCTTCTGCCCCAGGACGGCTTCACGGTCGTCGTCACCAAATCGACCGTTCCCGTCGGCACGGGCGACGAGGTGGAACGCATCCTGGCCAAAGCCTTGCCACCGGACGCCTTCCAGGTCGTCTCCAACCCGGAATTCCTGCGCGAGGGCGCGGCGATCGAGGACTTCAAACGGCCCGACCGGGTCGTCGTCGGGACCAAAGATGCGCGCGCCGAGAGCGTGATGCGCGAACTCTACCGCCCGCTCTTCCTGAACGAGACGCCCATAGTCTTCACGGAGCGCCGCACGAGCGAGCTGATCAAATACGCCGCCAATGCGTTCCTCGCGACCAAGATCACCTTCATCAACGAGATGGCCGATCTGTGCGAAGCGGTCGGCGCGAACGTACAGGAGGTCGCGCGCGGCATCGGGCTGGCCAAGCGAATCGGGTCCAAGTTCCTCCATGCCGGGCCGGGCTATGGCGGGTCGTGCTTTCCCAAGGACACGTTGGCGTTGGCCCGCACGGCGGAGGAAGCGGGCGTGGCGCTGTCCATCGTGTCGTCGGTCATCGACGCCAATGAGGCGCGCAAGCGGCGCATGGCGAACAAGATCGTCGCCGCGCTGGGCGGGGACGTGGCGGGACTGCGGCTCTGCGTGCTGGGCCTCGCCTTCAAGCCGAACACGGACGACATGCGCGACGCGCCGAGCCTCACCATCATCCCGCGCCTGATGGACAAGGGCGCGGACATCGTCGCCTTCGACCCCGAAGCCATGAATGAGGCGCGCGCGCACATGCCGGACGTGGACTACGCCCCCGACGTGTGGAGCGCGATCCAAGGCGCGGACGCCGTCATCATCGTCACCGAGTGGGACGAGTTCCGCGCGCTGGACATGCGCCGCGTCAAAGCAAACGTGAATGCCCCCAACCTGATCGACCTGCGTAACATCTACCGTGGCGAGCGCATGCGGGAGTTGGGCTTCCACTACACCAATGTCGGCTATCCGGCGGAACGCGGGGAATAGATCATGAGCCAGCGCATCAAGACGGCGGTCCTGCCCGTGGCGGGTTTCGGCACGCGCGTCCTGCCCGCGACCAAGGTCGTGCCCAAGGAAATGCTGCCCGTCGTGGACCGCCCGGCCCTGCAATATGTCGTGGACGAGGCGCTGGAAGCGGGAATCGAGCACATCGTCTTCATCACCGGCCGCAACAAGGGCGCGATCGAGGACTATTTCGACGAGGCCTTCGAGCTGGAGGCCGCGCTGGACCGCAAGAACAAGACGGAGATCGCCGAAGAGCTGAAACGCCTGCGCCCCAAGGAAGGCACAATGAGTTTCGTGCGCCAGCAGGCCGCGCGCGGCCTCGGCCACGCCGTATGGTGCGCGCGCGACATCGTCGGCGACGCGCCCTTCGCCGTGCTGCTGCCCGATGTCATCATCAAGGGCAAACCCGGCTGCCTCGCACAGATGATGGACGCCTACGCCGATGTCGGCGGCAACATCATCGCCGTGGACGAAGTGCCGGAGGAAGAGGTCAGCAAGTACGGCGTCATCGCACCCGTTAAAGACAAGGGGGGCGATCTGGATGGCCCGTTGATCGCCATGTCCGGCATGGTCGAGAAGCCCGCCCGCGAAGACGCGCCGTCGCGCTACAAGATCACCGGCCGCTACATCCTGCAACCCGGCGTGATGGACCTGCTCGCCACGCAGGAAGCGGGCGCGGGCGGCGAAGTGCAGCTGACCGACGCCATGGCGCGCTCCATGGAGGCCGGCTCGCCCTTCCACGCCTTCGCCTATGAGGGCCAGGATTATGATTGCGGCTCGAAGCTCGGCTATTTCGAAGCCGTCCTGGCCCACGCGCTGGACCACCCGGAAATCGGGGACGGGGCGCGGGACCTGGTGTCCGACATCCAGGCATGACAGCCGTCCTGCGGACGGTCTTCGCGGTCCTGGCGACGCTGCTGGCCGTGATGAGCGCTGCCGCCGAAGAGAGCGAACCGGCGCAAAGGCACATCGTCTACCTGCACGGCGCCATCGTCGAACAGGGCCTGCCCGCCATCAGCCCGCGCTACGGCGCGTATGAGTTCGAGCGCATCGTCACCGCTCTCGAGGAGAGCGGCGCGTCCGTTCACGCGCCCCTGCGCTCCGCCCCGGTCGACGTCGAGGCTCATGCGGGGGAGATAGCGGAACATGTGAAGTCTTTGATGGAGGCCGGGACAAACCCGTCGGACATCACGGTCTTCGGGGCCTCCAAAGGGGCCTACATCGCGATGCGGGTTAATCAGCGTCTTGGCGACACGGCTCTGAACTACGTGCTCCTCGCAGGATGTTCCGAGGGCATCGTCGCAGCACAGCTTGCGAACGGGGCCGAGCTGTATGGGCGCGTGCTCACAGTGCGGGATTCGCTCGACACCCGCATAGCCGGGTCGTGCGCTGAACTCGCCGCTGCTTCCGCGTCCCTGTCGGAGTTCCGGGAGATCGTCGTCGAGACAGGCCTCGAACACGGGCTGATCTACACGCCGCGCCCGGAATGGCTGTCACCCGCCCTCGCTTGGTCGGCGGTGCGCTAGGGCTCTCCGCCCTCCTCCATATACCAGGGTATCTCGCCGAGCGGGCCGGGCGGAATGCCGTGCAGGACCGTGAGCGCCTCGCGCGCCGTGCCGTGGTAGATGGTGCCGTGAGAGGCGCTGTCGGAGCGGTCGAGGAAGGTCAGCGCAATGGCCGGGTTGGCGGCGGCCGCGTCCCGGATGGCGAGCGTTCCCGCCTCCATCGTGCCGCCCTCGTCCGCCATGGCCAGGACAAGCCGCGTGCCCTGCGCCGCGCCGTCGAACGCCGTTCCGGCCCGCTTCGCCATCGCGCGGTCGTCCCACCAGCTGCTGGGCGAGACGGCGACATAGTCGTCGAACAGCTCCGGCGTCTGCGCCAGCGTGTCGAGCACGAACAACCCCGCCAGCGATTCACCCATCAGCACGGACCGGCCCCGGTGGCCCTTCGTGGCCACGAAGGGTTTCACCTCGTCGCGCAGGAAACGGCGGAAGTCATCCGCCCCGCCATAGCCTTCGAACTCGGCCTGGTAGCGCGGGTCGACCGCCTCCGGCGTGATCTCGCCGTAGCGGTTGTCCGTCTTCACGCCCACCACGATGGCCGGCGTGCGCTCCGCATTCACCAGCGGCAGTTGCGACAGGCCGGCAATGTGCGGGAAGTCCTGTTCCCGCCCGCCATCGATGAGAAAGAGCACGGGCAGCGGATCTTCGAAATAGCCGTCCGCCCATTCCGGCAAGTCGGGGACGTAGAGATTGATCTCGCGCGGGCCGCCATAGACGGCGGAGTCAATCCGGTAGCTGGTCCCCAGCACGATCGGAATGCCGTCCGAGGCAGCAGAGCCCGGCAGGTCGTTGTCCGGCGCGGGATCTCCGGCAGGCGCGCAAGCCGTGGCGGCGATCAGGGACAGGCAGAGAAGAACAGAGCGCATGGCCGCCCTGTGCGCGAGCCCCGAAGCCGAAACAAGAGCGGGGTGGCCAGAGCCTTTTATGGATCGCTTAGGCGGACAGGTCGGACAGGAGCTCGCCCGCGAAGACGACTTCGCTCGGCTCGCAGAGCTCCGCCCAGTCGAGGCGCATCTCCACGAACTCCAGCTTGGGCTCGTGCGCGGCGGAGCGCTCGAACACATCCTGGGACGGCCACTGGGCGTAGGCGAAGAAGACGCCATCCTCGCCCTGGTGCAGCCGGGAGCCAAGCGCGCCGCATTCGCGCTTCAGATAGTCGGTGATGCCCGACCAGGTTTTCACGAACCGCGCCTCCGTGACGTCCGACGGGTCGCTGAGCTGGAAGCGGTAGACGATGCAGTACATGGGGCAGAGATAGTCTGCGCCCCTGCCATTTCAACGGACGGCGTTCATGGGCCGGGTGCCAAGCCAGAGCACCAAGCCCGGGGTCCGCCACTGAGTCGCCTCTATAAATGCATGTTATGCTCAAATGTGCTTGTGCCCCTGCCCCTTCGCGCTAGCGATGCATCAGGGGGAAATACACAATGACGACAATGAAACACTGGCTCGGCTCCGCAAGTCTGGCTCTCGGATCGATCGGTCTCGCAGCTTGCGGCGGAGGTGGCGGGGGCAGCAGCCAGCCCACGCCGCCGCCCGTCGTGGTGGTGCCGAACGCACCGCCCACGGTCAGCGTGTCCAACACGCCCGGCCCATTGCGCGAAGGCACGATGTTCACGGCCGATGTCAGCGCGGCCGATTCGGATAATGACCCCCTCACGACGACGGTGACGGTCACGTCCGGACCGGACCTCGGCCTCACCGTTTCGGGCGGCACGATCAGCGGGACCGCGCCGGACGTGGACGCGGACAGCACCTCCACCGTGCGGGTGACCGTCAGCGACGGCGAGGATTCCGCCTCCACCACATTCGACGTCACGACACTGAACAATGCCGCGCCGCAGGTCACGCTCACCGCCACGCCCGGCAGCGTCGCGGAAGGCCTGTCCGTTCTGTTCGATGCCAGCGCCTCGACAGACGCGGAAGGCGATCCGCTGACCTATACCTATGTCCAGATCGCCGGCCCCACGGTCGACGTGTCCGGGACGGGCGACACGCTGGGCGTGACCTTGCCGGACGTGGATACCGACGCGGTTCTGACGGTCGAGGTCCAGGTGTCCGACGGGCGCGACGTGACGACATCGCGCGCCGACGTCACCGTCGAGGACATCCGCCAGACCCCGCTGTTCGGCGTGCCGCTAGACGTCACGAGCGAGACCATGGTGAGCGGCGAGATCGCGGACATCTCCTCCTTCCTCAATCCGAGCAACCAGGGGCTGTTCGCCGTGGCGGACACGCCCGGCGGCCCGGCGGAGTTGAGAAGCCTGGTGGTCCGGTCCTCGAGCCAGATGGACGAAGGCGTGGACCTGCTGCCCCAGACATTCGCCCAGCCTTTGCAGTTGCAGAGCGAGGACCGGGGCCTGTTCACCATCATCGAGCCCGACGGGATCAGTTTCGTGTCCCAAGACACGAGCGTGTCGGAGCCCAGGCTGGACTTTCTCGGCAAGCTCGACGTGGATGCGCCGTGCGCGCTGTCCTTCGGCTTCGACGACACGAGCGCGGGCCGCATGATGATCGTGGGCAAGCAGACGGGCGTGGATCTCTACAGCTACGACCCGGTCGGGCCCGCCAATGGCGACCCGGAACTGGATTTCGCAACCCTCACCCTGCAGGCGTCGGTCAATGACGGGAAACCCTATTGCGGGCTGACCAAACCCAACGGCGTGGGCACGCCCGTCGGCACGCCGTTCACGACGAACGTCCTGGCCTTCGAAGCGGGCATGTACGAAATCCAGCGCTTCGAGATCGCGGATGACGGCATGGGCACGCTGTCGCTTTCCCCGGAGATGGTCTTCGGAAATCCGGCCCTTGGCCTTGTCGGGGCGCGCGAGGTCGTTCGCAGCCAGACGGACCCAAACCGCATCAACACGATGGCGGTGATCGTGACGGACGGGCAGCGCGTCGGGTCCCACAGCGTCCAGTACATCGTGCAGGATTTCTCCACGTCAGAGGTCAGGATCCACACGGGCGACTGGACTTTGGGCGTGCCGACCGACCTGACTTTCGTCCAATTCGATCCGAACGGACCCGAATATATCGTCGTGTCCACACCGGGCGTGCCGCAGGCGGTCAGCGTCGAGGTGCCGGACTTCAACGACCCGAGCGGTCCGCTGGACGTGTCGTTCCTGGAAGTCGGCCTCGGGGCCAGCGTGGTCCACGGGCGCGAGGGAGCCGTTGGCGACACGCGCGACAATGATTTCGACGGCCTGTTCTTCGGCGACAGCGTGAATGCGGAAGTCCGCCGGTTCGACAGCTCCGACGCGCCGTAGGGCGCGGGCCTAGCGCAGGGCGTCGCCCGTCATCGACGCGCGCGGCGCCTGCACATGGCTGGTGTGGCCGTGGAACATGCCCACGGTCGTATGCGGGAAGGCGACATTGCCGTCCGCGTCCAGCACGACCACGCCGCCGCGCCCGTCCCGGCCCTCACCGGCGGCGTCCATGTCCGCGATGACCTGCCGGGCGGCATCGGACAGGCTCTCCCCGCCATACTCCATGCGGGCCGCGACCGTGCGCAGCGCCGTGTGGCGGGTGAAGTATTCGCCGTGACCCGTCGCGGAGCCCGCCATGACGCCGTTCTTGGCATAGACACCCGCGCCGATGACGGGGCTGTCGCCCACCCGGCCCGGTATCTTGGAATCGTACCCGCCCGTGGACGTCCCGGCGGCGAGATCGCCGCAGCGGTCCAGCACGGCCGCGCCGACCGTGCCGTGCTCCTTCGGCTCACCCTTCGGTTTGGCTCTTGTGAAATAAGTGTCCGGATCGACCGTCTCCGCGCCCAGCGCGACCACGGCCGCCTCGCCACGGTCGCCGACCATGCTGACATGGCGCGTCTGCTCCATGACGAGGCGCGCCGCGCGGATCGGGTTTTTCAGCCGCAGCTGCGATGCCACTGCGCCCGCATCCAGGTCGCGGCCATCCATGATAGAGGCATCCGTTTCCACAAAGCCTTCGCGGTTGGTGATCGCCGCCTTCCCGGCATTGAACAGGCCGCTATCCTCCATCTCCACGATGGCGGCTTCCACCACGTCCAGCGCCTGCGCCCCAGCGGAGAGCTCGGCCCGGCGCTCGGCCAGCATGGCTTCCATGAAGGCGATGCGCTCCGGGCGTTCCTCGCCGGAGGAGGTGCCGCCGTGGATGACGATGGCGAAGTCGGTCTGTGCGGCACAGGCGGCAACGGGCGCAGGATCGGCGACCTGGGCGCAAGCGGCCGGCGCGACGGAGAGAGCGAGAAGAGCGGGGAGAGCGGGGAGGAAACGTTTCATGAGACGTGTATGCGGGATGTGAAGGCTTAAGAAAAGCCATTGTCCCCGGCATTTATTGCCGGGGCCTCCATCGGTCATGGTCTCATGGTGGACTGGTCCTGTCGTGGCTGAAGACAAGCACGAGGCCCCGGCAATAAATGCCGGGGACAGTTGAAGGGTGGATAGTCCCGTCGCGCGCGTCCGTTCGCTGGCGCTCACGGCAATAGGCGGTTTTCGGTCCACTGGACCGAAAATTCCGGCTTTGCCGGAAAGCCTATTGCATCTCAGCCAGCTTCGCCGCCTGGTCTTCCGCCACCAGCGAGCCGATCACCTCGTCCAGCGCGTCGCCCGCGACGATCTTGTCGAGGTTGTAGAGCGTCAGGTTGATGCGGTGGTCCGTCACGCGGCCCTGCGGATAGTTGTAGGTGCGGATGCGTTCCGAGCGGTCGCCCGAGCCGACCTGCCCGGCGCGTTCTTCGGCGCGTTCGGCTTCCTGCTTGGCTTTCTCGATGTCGTAGAGCTTCATCTTCAGCAGCCGTTCGGCGTTGGCGCGGTTCTGGTGCTGGGATTTGGCATCGCAGAGCACGACCACGCCGGTCGGCACGTGGGTCATGCGCACGGCCGAGTCCGTCTTGTTGACGTGCTGCCCGCCCGCGCCCGAGGCGCGCATCGTGTCGACGCGCACGTCGTTCATGGAAAAACCGATGTCGATGTCTTCCACTTCCGGCAGGACGGCCACGGTCGCCGCCGACGTATGGATGCGGCCCTGAGTTTCGGTGACGGGTACGCGCTGCACGCGGTGGACGCCGGACTCGAACTTCATGCGGCCATAAACGCCCGTGCCGGAGATGCTGGCACTGATCTCCTTGAAACCGCCCATGTCGGCCTCGGCGGCCGTCTCGATCTCGACCTTCCAGCCCTGGATGGAGGCGTAGCGCTGGTACATGGCGAACAGATCGCCCGCGAAGATAGCGGCTTCGTCGCCGCCTGTCCCAGCCCGGATCTCCAGCACGATGGAGGCCTGGTCGTCCTTGTCCTTGGGCAGCAGCAGCAGGGAGACTTCGTGTTCCAGCTCCGGCAGCGAGTCCTTCAGTGCCTGCAGCTCGTCCTTGGCCATCGCGCCCATCTCAGGATCGCCCGCCATCTCTTCGAGGTCGGCCATCTCCGCGCGCACGTCCTGGAGCTTGCGCACGCCTTCCGCGACAGGCCGCAGCTCCGCATAGTCCTTGCCGAGCTGCACGATCTCGTCACTGTCCGTCGTCGCGCCCATGCGGGCCTCGATCTGTTCGAACCGGTCCACGACCTGGCGGAGTTTCTCGTCTGGGATGTGCATAAGGAGCGCTATAGATAAATAGCCCGGCGTTGCCACAGCGTTTTCACCGCTGCGTCGCCGAAGGCGATGCGGCTGTAGGTTAAAACGCTACCGTCCGAAGGACGTGAGCGGCAGCGAATTAGTAGTCGGCAGATATCCCCACAAACAGCGTCCTCGGCCGCCCCGGGAAAAACCGCTCGTTCCCGAACGCAAAGTCCGCCCGGTCCGCATAGCGCGTATCGAAGACGTTATCGACGCGCCCGAACAGGCGCAGCGTATCGCTGATCCGCACATCGCCGCGCGCGACGAGAATGTCGTGGCCGTCATAGTCGTTCGAGTTGGACGGGTTGGTGAAGTAGCGGCCCACGTGACGCCATTCGAGTTCGGCCCCGACACGGTCCCAGTCCGCAGAGAGCCGCATCGTGCCCAGCGTCACGGGGGCGGTGTCGATGAAGTTGCCGTCCACGATGCCGCTGGACGGATCGTCGAAATCGTAGCGCTGATCAGACACCGACCATTCGCCGGACGCCCTCAGCCACGGCAGGAGCGGGGCGAGGAAAGAGACTTCCACGCCCGTATGGCGCGTCTTGCCATCCGCCACGTTGAACCCGGCGGCGTTGCGGAAGAAAAAGCCGTCTTTCCACATGGTGAAAGCCGCGACTTCGAAGCGGGCTTCCCCGGAGTCGAAACGCACACCGCCTTCGAAGCTGTCGAGCGTCTCCACGCCCGCTTCGCCCGGCACCTGGTTCTGCACGACGGCGTAGAGGTCCGTCGTCTGTGGGGCACGGCTGCCGCGCGCGGCGCGGGCGAAGGCCGTCACACCGGGGGCCGCGTCGTAGATCAGGCCGATCTTGGGCGTCACGGTAAAGAAGTCATCCGTGCGGTCGGGCGCGCGCACGAAACGGCCGGACCGTCCGGGCGGGGCGATCGTGTCGTAGTCATAGTTGGTGTATTCGCCGCGCGCGCCGACATCGATGCGCAGGCGGTCGAGCTCGAAGCTCTTCTGTGCGTAGCCCGCGAGGACG
Organism: uncultured Algimonas sp.; assembly: GCA_964445685.1. Taxonomy (GTDB): domain Bacteria; phylum Pseudomonadota; class Alphaproteobacteria; order Caulobacterales; family Maricaulaceae; genus Litorimonas. The sequence goes on along the minus strand of CAYULR010000008.1, from coordinate 4,156 downwards.
ACGGCCTCGACCTCATAGTCGAAATGAAGACCCTGCACGAAGGAGAAGCGCGAGGGGTTCTCCTGGAATTCGAACAGGAAGCCGTCCGTGTATTCCGCGTCCACGCCTACGGACCAGTCGTCGCCGATCAGCGCGGATTGCAGGCCGAAGGAGGTATGGCCGTTCTTCTCCAGCGCCTGTCCCGGCACGAAATGGCGCAGGAAACGCAGCTCGGCCCGGCGGGCATAGGGCGTCAGGACGAGGCGTCCAGCGTCCGTGTCGCGCGACAGGTTGATTTGCGCGCGGTAGTTCCGACCGTCGCGGAAGGCTTCGGGGTTGGGGTTTGTGAAGCGCACGCCCGTCGCTTCGAACGCATCGTCGCCCTGCAGGAATCCCGCCGTTTCCTGGTTGAGGTTGTTGAGCGCCGCGACGGCGTCCACGTCCCACGCGCCGAACGAATTGGCGTAGCGCAGTTCCAGCTTCTGCTGGTCGAACCCGGAGTCTTCGCGGAAACCGTCATCATGGGCGAGGCTGAGCGAGGCGCGGAAGTTTTCCGTCACGTCGTGTCCGACCGTCAGGCGGCCATAGCCGCGCGTGCTGCCGACGATTGTGGCGCTGTTGCCGCTGCCGGGCTGCGGCGTCACAACGTTGACGAGGCCGTGCACCGCGTTGGAGCCGTATTCCGCCGGGCCCGGGCCCTTGAAGACTTCGACCTGGCGCGCAAACTCCGTTCCCGCTTCGAACAATCCGTTGACGTTCGCAAACCCGGCCGCGCGCAGCGGTACGCCGTTTTCCAGGAACAGGAAGCTGCCCGCGCCCGCCCCGCCCGTCAGGACGGGCGAGCGGATGGCGGTGAGGTGTTCCTGCCCGGAGCCGCGGTGGATGTTCACGCCCGCGACCGAATTCAGCGCCTCGGCGGGATGGACGAGCGCTTCGGTCTCCTCGGACAGGATCAGGTCGATGCTCTCCGGCTGGTCGGCGACGCGCTGGATGCGGTCGGTCACCGTGACTTCGTCCACTTCGATCAGCAGCGGCGTGATGACGATCTCGTCGTCCGCCGTCTGCGCGAAAGCCGGGGCCGCCGCCAAAACAGAAGCAAGAAGGGTGGAGGCCAGGAGGAAGGAACGCAGCATCATAGGTCTCATTCGGGGGAGCTCAGCAAGTCCGCGATCCGGCCCACGAAATCCATCATCACATCGGGCTGGAAATTGTCGAACGCCATGGCGGAGAACAGGTTGGACGCACCGAACAGGATGCGCGCCTCCGCCCGGGCCGTGGCCGCATCGTCGGAATTGTCGGGCATCACCTCCAGCAACTGGTCGAGAATGCGCGTCTGGAAGGCCAGGTAGGCCGGGCGCAGGTCGGGATCGAACGACACGCCCCATTTCAGGAAGGTCTTGGTCTCCGCCGGGCGCTCCTGCACCATCTGCCGGAAGGTCGCGGCCAGTTGCAGGATGCGCTCGCGGCGCGTGGCGGGCGCTTCCGGCAGGCGGGCGAACATCTCGCCCACGCTGGCCTCGATGCGCTCCAGCACGGCGGCGACCAGCGCGTCGCGCGTGGGGAAATAGTTGAACACGGTCGGCGTGGACACGCCCGCGCGCTTGGCGATGTCCCCGTGGCCCGCACGCTCCAGCCCGCCTTCGGCGAATGCCTCCATCGCATGCTCCAACAGCTGCGCACGGCGCGCTTCCGGCGACAGGCGCCGGCGGGGCTTGGACGGGGTGGATTTCGAGGCAGTCTCGCTCATCGCGGGCGGCTTGGAACGGATGGGGGTGGAAGGCAAGATAACATAAACGTCAGCAGACACCTCGCCGCACCGCACGGCTGCGCAAAAGCGCTGTCCGTGTATACATCTCAGCCCACCTCCCCTATGCGCCCGCCCATGATCGACCCGGACAACATCAACCTCAAGGATCTCGCGCCCGAATACGCCAAATCCAAGGCGTGGCCCGTCGAGGAGGCGCGCAACATCCTCAAGCGGCTGTTCATTCAGCAGAAGCGCGGTGTAAAACGTGACGGCCCTGTCGTGTTCGAAACCGGCTACGGACCCAGCGGCCTGCCGCATATCGGCACGTTCGGCGAAGTCGTCCGCACGTCGATGGTGCGCCATGCGTTCGAAGCCATGACGGACGGCAAGATCCCGACGACCATCCTCTGCGTGTCCGACGACATGGACGGGATGCGCAAGATTCCCGGCACGGTCCCCAACCCGGAAAGCCTGGAGCCGCACCTGCAAAAGCCGCTGACCGTCGTCCCCGACCCGTTCGGCACGCATGACAGCTTCGGCGCGCACATGAACGACCGCCTGAAGGCCTTTCTCGACGGGTTCGGCTTCGACTACGAATTCCGCAGCGCGACAGAGCTCTACAAGACGGGCGCGTATGACGCCTACCTGATCCGCACGCTGGAGCAGTTCGACGCCATCATGGACGTCATGCTGCCCACGCTAGGCGAGGAGCGCCGCGCGACCTATTCCCCCATCCTGCCCATCAGCCCGTCCACGGGCCGGGTGCTCTACGTACCGATGAAGGCCGTCGACGCGGAGGCCGGAACGGTCACCTTCGACGACGAGGACGGCACCGAAGTCACGATCCCGGTCACGGGCGGGAATGCGAAGCTGCAATGGAAGCCGGACTTCGGCATGCGCTGGGCGGCGCTGGGCGTGGACTTCGAGATGTTCGGCAAGGACCACCAGGACAACGCCCCGATCTATTCCAAGATCTGCAAGATCCTCGGCGGCGAACCGCCCGTCCAATATGTCTATGAACTCTTCCTCGACCAGAAAGGCGAGAAGATTTCCAAGACCAAGGGCAACGGCATTTCGGTCGAGGACTGGCTGGAATATGCGCCCGCCGAGTCGCTCTCGCTCTTCCAGTTCCTGCGCCCGCGCCAGGCCAAGAAACTCTATTTCGACGTCATCCCGAAGATGGTGGACGAATATTACCAGCACCTCGCCGCCTACAAGGACCAGGACGAGAAGCAGCGGGTCAACAACCCGGTCTGGCATATTCATGCGGGCAACCCGCCGGAATATGTGCCGCCGCTTTCGTTCCAGCTACTGCTGAACCTCGTCAGCGCGGCGAACGCATCAAGCAAGGATATTCTCTGGGGGTTCATCACGCGCTACGCGCCGGATGCCTCGCCCGACGCCAACCCGGAACTGGACCGTCTGTGCGACTATGCTGTGCGCTACTACCGCGACTTCGTCGCGCCGGAGAAGAGCTACCGCGAACCGACGGACCAGGAGCGGGCCGCACTGACGGACCTCGCATCACGCCTTCGCGGTGTGAGCGCCGACGAAGCGCAGGACGGCGAAGCGCTGCAGACGCTGACCTTCACGGTCGGCAAGGACCACGCGTTCGAAAACCTGCGCGACTGGTTCACAGCGATCTACGAAGTGACGATGGGCCAGAGCCAGGGGCCACGGTTCGGGTCGTTTGTGGCGATCTACGGCCCTGAGGAGACGGCGGCGATGATCGAGGAGCGGTTGGGTTAGTTCACCCGGCCTTTTATTTCCTCCGCTCACCCCGGCGAAGGCCGGGGTCCACTCAGATCTTACGGGAAGCCCCTAACGCAGCTTGGATCCCGGCCTTTGCCGGGATGAACGGATTTTGTTGTGGTAGACGCTCACGCGACCGTGACAGTCCGCTGCACCCGGTTCATCCCCCGTTGAGCCCCCGCGTGCTATGGCTCCCGCCATGTTCCGCTTCGCTCCGCTCTTCATTGCCCTCCTCGCCCTCCCCGCCCAAGCCTCCGACACGGCGCGTGACCTCTTGCGCGACGGCTCATACATCGAAGCCCGCCAGACGGCGCTGGCCGCCGACACGGTGGACGGGCTGAACGTCGCGGCCGAGACCATGGCCGCCGAGATCATGCTGATGCGCGTGGACGACGCCAAGGACCACGCCAAGGACGCGATGAAGATCACCGAAGACGCGCTGGACCGCGATCCGGACAATGTCGAAGCCCTCTTCCTGCGCGCGCTGCACACGGGGTTCCGCACGCGCAGCAGCAGCCCCGTTTGCATCTGGTACCGGGTGCCCCGCCGCCATCACAGTGGCGCCAGAAAGTGCCTTGGCATTTTCGTAGTTGGTGACGACACGCGTCGGCGCCCCGGGAAATGCCGCCATTGCCGCACTGGCCATCACTTTTATTACGGTAAGCTACCAGTCTATCA
>CAYULR010000007.1:22044-26496 GCA_964445685.1 uncultured Algimonas sp. | reverse complement strand
GCACGACTTCCAGCACGCCCTTGCCGCGCACCAGCACGTCGCGTTCGGCGAGGTCCTTCAGGGTCTGGTAGAAGATGTCCTGCTTGCGCATGGAGCCGGGGTTCTTGATGCCGACCTCTTCGGCAAAGCGGTTCAGCTCGCCGGGTTTCATCTCTTTCAGGTCGTCCAGCGAGATGGTCTCGAGCTGATCGACGGGGGTATCGACGGTCATATGTCTGTCTTTGGAAAACGGCGCACGGGCGTAAAGTCCGGGCGCGCTATGGAAATCTGGTTGTAAGGCGGGGCCTTGGCGTGACCGGGCCGCGTCGTCGCGTGTCTCCGGTCGCACAGCCAGGACGGCTGATAGGACTGCGATATGCGGCGCGGCGGGTGACGTCAAGCGGGCGAAGCAAGAGCCTGTCCCCGGCAGTAAATGCCGGGGATAGTCCTAATGTCTCTCTACTCTGTCATTTGACCCAGAGGCTGCGTTTGAGGATGAAGCCCCATGATACCGACACGCACACTTCTTTCCGCCGCCCTGTTCTGCGCCTTCGCCACGGGGGCGTCCGCGCACCATGACGGCGAACCGCATGGCAAGGAGGCGCATGATGCGTCTGTCCACGGACTGTGGCTCACGGAATCCGGCACGGGCACGGTGCGGATCGCCGATTGCGGTCCCGGCCCGATGGAGGGCACGCCCTGCGGCAAGGTAGAGACGGGCGACATTCCGGAAGGCGAGCCGACCACCGACGTGAACAATGCCGATCCGGCGCTCCGCGACCAGCCGATCATCGGCCTGACCATGCTGGATGGGTTCGAGGACGATGGCGGTGGAAAGTGGAAGAAGGGCCGCATCTACAATCCCGAGGACGGCAAGAGCTATAAGAGCGCCATCCGCCTCGACAAAGACAATCCAGACGTGCTGCGCGTGAAGGGCTGCATCGCCTTTCTCTGCCAGACGCAGGAATGGACCCGCGTCGCGGAGTAGGGGCCTATTTCTCACTTAAGCGTGACGCGCGGCGGGTGGATTTCCGCGCGCGCTGACGGCATGGCACGGCCATGACCGATACAGCCTCCTCCCCTGACACTTTGCGCGTCGCCGTGGCGCAGCTCGCCCCCGTCATGCTCGACCGGGCGGGTGCGACCGAGCGCGTGATCGAAGCGATCCGGGAGGCCGCATCGCAGAATGCCGATCTCGTCTGCTTCCCGGAAAGCTACCTGCCGGGCTATCCGTTCTGGCTGTCCGAGGGTCACGGGGCGCGGTTCGACGATGACCGCAACAAGCGCCTCTTCGCCCACTATGCCGATCAAGCCGTGACGATCGAGGACGGGCATCTGGATGCGATCTGCGAAGCCCTGCGCGAGGCGGGTCTGGCGGCGTGGCTGGGCATTGTGGAACGCCCGCGCGACCGGACCGGCCATTCGCTTTACTGCTCCTATGTCTACATCGACGGCACGGGCGAAATCCGGTCCGTGCACCGCAAGCTCCAGCCGACTTACGAGGAACGCCTCGTCTGGTCGCCGGGTGACGGGCACGGGCTGGTCACGCACAAGCTGGGGGCTTTCACCACGGGCGGGTTGAACTGCTGGGAGAACTGGATGCCGCTGCCAAGGGCGGCCCTGCACGCGCAAGGCGAAGACCTGCACGTGGCGGGCTGGCCAGGCAGCGACCGCAACACGCGCGACCTGACGCCGGTCCTGGCCAAGGAGGGGCGTTCTTTCGTGGTCAGCGTCAGCTCGGTGATGCGCGGCAGCGACGTGCGCGACGACATGCCGGACGCCGGCTTCGTGCGCGACGCCATCGGAGAGCAGGCCTGCAATGGCGGGTCCTGCGTCTGCGCGCCCGACGGCACTTTCCTGCTGGAGCCGTGGCTGAATGAGACGGGTGTGCGGACGGTCGAGATCGATGCGGCACGCGTGCGCGAGGAACGACAGAACTTCGACCCGAGCGGCCACTATTCCCGCCCCGACGTGACGCAGCTGATCGTGGACCGCACGCGGCAGGGAACAGTGACGTTCAAGGGCGGCTAGGGGCGTTCACTTTGGATTAACCTTGTCTTCCGTTAAGAAGCCGCTAGTCCCGTAGACGGGGCAAATTCAACGGAGGACCCACGATGAGCAAATTCGAAGAAAAGGTCGGCAAGTATATCGACCACGTCAAGGACAAGCTGGGCATGGAGCCCGATGTCGACCTGCTTCGCAAAGTCACTAAAGGCTGCGGCCCGTCCATCTACAACCGCGACGCCGAGACGGTCGCGGTCAAGGACGACGCCGAGATGGCGACGGTGAAGAACAACTTCGTCATCAAGAAGCTCGGCGTGGCCGACAATGCCGACACGGATGCGCGCATCCAGAAGGTCGCCGACATGTATGCGGAAAAGTCCCGCACGAAGAACCGTGCCGTGATGTACTACCTGCTGACGAAAGAGTTCGGCAAGGAGTCCGTCTACGACAGCTAGGCCCGGCCTAGTCTTCTAGAGTCTCTTCCGCCGTCGTGCCTGCTGGCGCGGCGGCGTTTTGCTGCGCGGACAGCGCGTCCAGCTTCAGGCGCAGCCCTTCCTCCAGCGCGTCCAGCTTGTCGCCTCGCACATCGCGTTCGACCTGCGCGGCGGGCCGTCCCGTATTGGCGGAGAAGTGCATCCACTGCTCGCCCGCATGTTGTGGCCAATCCGGCAGGCCGTCGCCGTTCGGGTTGCCGGTCGCCGCGAAGTTCGCCCAATACGCCGTCATGTGCTGCGTTAGTGCCGCGTCGTCGTCGCTGAGGCCCAGCGCACCTTCGTGGCTGTCGAAGACGAACGGGATTTCGGCGGCGTGGAATGCGCCGACTGTCTGTTTGTCGGACGGGGGCGTGCGGCTGAAGAAGTAGGCCCAGCTCGGTGCGTCGGCCTCCGCCGTCTTGCGCGCGGCGAAGCGCACATTCACGCCGAAGATCTCGTCGCCCATCATCTGCGTGCCGCCTTGTACGAAATCCTCGTCCAGACCGTAGAGTTCCACGAGGCGAGCGGCCTGCGTCGGGTAGGGCTCCGACAGGCTGGCGGTCAGCTCCGCAGCCGTGCCCGGAACGACGTCCTCGGTCCATACGGTGGGCTGCTGCCCATCGGGGAAGAACAATGTGCCTTCGTCGGAATTGTACCCGGCCAGCATCGGCACGGCATGGACCGCGCCCGTGTCGAACGCCGTGCCGACATTGACGGGGAAGACCACGCCATCGCGCACATGGTGGAAGCCGTCGGTCATCTCCTCGGTGATGGCGGCCTGGATCGTCTCGGCCGGAAGCGCGCGCAGGTCGGCTGCGCTCGGCGCGTCGAGGCCCAGCGCGTCGGTCAGCGCCGTGCCGCTCTCATAGCCGGACGGCCAGCCGACTCCTTCCCCTTCCATCTGGCTCATGTGATAGGTCGACGCGCCGGATTGCAGGATGGCGCGGTGGAAGAGGCCGTCCGCCAAAGGCGTGCTCATCAGTTCCGTGACCGACCAGGCGCCCGCGCTTTCGCCGAAGATCGTCACCCGCTCCGGGTCGCCGCCATAGGCCGCGATATTGTCGCGCACCCATTCCAGCGCCGCGATCTGGTCGAGCGTGCCGTAATTGCCGGACACGCCGCGCGGGTCGTCGTCGGACAGCGCCGGGTGCGCCATGTAGCCGAACGCGCCGAGGCGGTAGTTGATCGTGACCAGGACCACGCCGCGCTCCGGCAGGCCGTTGGCCTGGTAGTAGTCGAAGTCGCTGGAGCCGAACTGGTGACCGCCGCCGTGGATCCAGACCATGACGGGGGCGTCCTGCACGTCCTTGGGCGCGCGGACATTCAGGAACAGGCAGTCCTCTGACACGGGCGGGGAGTCCATCGCGGCGACGATGCGTTTGATGGCGAAGCTCTTGACCGCAGACAGGCCGTGCCCGTCGATCAGCCGTTCGAACATGCCGCCTTCCGTGTCGGTCGCCTGCATGCAGCGCGTGCCAAACTGGTCTGCGGCGCGCGTTCCGGTCCAGCGCGGTGCGGGCGCGGGCGGCGCCCAGCGCAGATCGCCCACGGGCGCGGCGGCGAAGGGCAGGCCCTGATAGCTGTGAATGTCGGCATTGTCAGCGGACACGACGCCCTGCACCGGTCCTTGCGGGGTCTGCAGCACCGGCGTCAGATCCGGCGGCGGCGCGGAGCACGCAGCCAGGAGGAGGGCGGAAGAAACGGTAAGGCCGGAAACGAGGGATCGCATCCGGCCAGCCTAGGGCCGCACCGGGGCGGCCGTCAAATCAGGGAAGGAACGTGCCTTAGAGGTCGGCTTTCACCACGTCGGTGAAGTTGCTCTCTTCCATGGTCGGTGCGTCCTTTGTGTTGGCGGACACGGCGTAGTCGCCTTCGGCATAGTCGCCCAGTTCCTTGGACAGGGATTTCGGCACGGCCGTGTTGCCTTCGGCGTGGTCGATGGGCGGGTTGTCGGGCAGGGCGTTGCAGAAGGCTTCCGGCTGCGGCGTGGATTGTT
>CAYULR010000007.1:3334-22034 GCA_964445685.1 uncultured Algimonas sp. | reverse complement strand
CGCGGGTGGCGAAACCGGCGGGGGCGTTGCGTTTGGTCATGGGGCGTCTCCTCGGTTGTGGTCTTGAAGGCGGCGCGGGGCGCAGCCGGTCAATCACACGAACGTGAGGTCCGCCTTTCTGGTTGCACTGAATCCACAGCGCGGCCCCTTTCAGGAGTCCGGGGTCAAGGCGTTGACGAATGGGCCGGGTTTCTCGGAACCCGCACCGGAGCCCTAGAAGAGGGCGTTCTGAACGCCGTCCAGGATGAACTGCGCCGCCAGCGTGGCCAGCAGCACGCCCAGCACGCGCGTCAGCACGTTGGTGAAGCTCTTGCCCATCAGCTTGATAAGGCCACCCGCCAGCAGGAAGCTGATCAGCGTGATCAGCAGCACGGCGGCGAGGGCGAACAGCACGGCGATCTCGCCCGCGCGTCCGCCGTCCCCGCCCTTGGTCAGCAGCAGTAGCGACGCCATCGTGCCGGGCCCTGCGATCATGGGAATGCCCATAGGAAAGACGCTGATGTCCTCGGGGTCCTCGACCTCCTCCAGCGCGTCCTCGGCCCGGTCCTCGCGCTTTTCGGTGCGCTTTTCGAAGACCATGTTCAGCCCGATGATGAACAGCATGATGCCGCCGGCGATGCGAAGCGCGTCGAGGCTGATGCCCAGCTTGGAAAATAGCCATTCGCCCACAAAGGCGAAGCCATAAAGAATGACGGCGGCGATGCCGACACTCTTGAAGGCCATCTCGCGCTGGTGCGCCTTGGACGTGCCTTGCGTCAGCGTGGCGAAGATCGGCGCGCAGCCGGGCGGGTCCACGATCACGAACAGCGTCGCGAAGGCGGAGGCGAATACGGCCATGTCGAACCAGGCGTCCATCGCCGCGCCATAGAGTGCGACAATCTGGCGGGCAAGCCTTGTAGACCCGGCAGGCTTGCATGGCAGGCCCGCGCGTGGTGCAAGGGGCCATGAAAACCAAGCTGCTCCTCTCCGCGTCGCTCTTTCTTGCCGCCTGCGCCGCCAGCGCGCCTGTTCCTGATACTGGCCCGGGCGCCGTCGACGTGGCTACGTTAGAGACGCCGGACTTCATCGCGCCGGTTTCGTCGGAGGCGGATTATGACAGCCCCGTCGCGCCCTATGTGCTGGCGCGCGGCGCAGGCCCCTCGCGCCTGTCGCCCGACGCCAAAACCATCGCGACGCGCCTCAGCCTGACCGGCACGCGCCAGCTCTACGTGATGGACGCCACCGCAGCCGATCCGAAATCGACCCTGTGGCAGGTGACGAGCGGTTCCGGCGTGTCCTTCTTCGACTTCTCGCCCACGGGCGCGCTGATCTACGGCGCGGACCTCGACGGGGACGAGCGCGAGAACTACTGGATGGTGGAACCGGACGGCACGGCCGAGGGCGGATGGGGCGAGCCGCGCCTGCTGCTGCCCGCGACGGACCAGGGCTTCCGGTCTTTCGGCGGGTTCACGGCGGATGGCGGCACGATCGTCTACAGCTCCACGGAGCGCAACGGGCTCGACTACGACATCTACACCGCCGACGTGGCGACGGGCGAAACGCGCCTCGTCTTCGAGGGCGAGTACGGCAACTTCGTCCAGGCCGTGTCGCCCAGCGGAAAGACGGCCATTATCAGTGAAAGCGTGGGCGAGGACAGCGACAAGCTCTTCCTGCTGGACCTGGAGACGGGCGAGCGCCGGGTCATCAGCGACCCGGACCCGCGCGCCAACCACACGGATGCGGGCGTGGAGTATCTGTCCGACCAGGCCATCATGCTCACGACGAACCGCTTCAGCGAATTCACGCTCATGACCCGCATCGTGCTGGACGATATGAGCTACAAGGCGTCCGTGGTGGACCGGCAGGACGCCGACATCGATGGATTCGACTTCTGCCAGCCCGGACTGATCTTCACCTACAACAAGGACGGGTTTTCCGAGACGCTGGCCAGCGGGGTCGATGGGGGCAACAGGCGCGTCACGGGATTGCCTCAGGGCGTTCACAGCGTGAGTTGTTCCGGGGACACCGCGCTGATCCGCGTTTCCGGCCCCGGCGTGCCGGGCGACCTCTACCTGGCGGATCTGGGTTCGCTACAGGAATACGGCCCGACCACGGTGCAGGCCCGCCGCGTCTTCGCCTCCGACTATGGCGACCTCGACCCGGCTTCGCTGGTCACGCCGGAGTCGGTGCGCATCCCGGCGCGCGACGGGGTGGAGCTGCAAGGGTTGCTCTACACACCCCGGAACACGGTTGGGAAACCGCCCGTCGTCTTCCAAGTTCATGGCGGCCCCACGGCGCAGTCGCGGCCCGGTTACAACGCCACGATCCAGTATCTGCTCTCGCGCGGCATCGCGGTGTTCAGCCCGAATGTGCGCGGGTCCACGGGCTTTGGCCGCACCTATGTGACGCTGGACGACCAGCGCAAACGCCTCGACAGCGTGCGCGACCTCGTGGACATGCTGGACTGGCTGGAAGCGGACGGGCGCGTGGACACGTCGCGCGCCGCCGTTATGGGCGGATCCTACGGGGGGTACATGGTCAACGCCGTGCTAGCGGACTATCCGGAGGCGTTCGACGCGGGCGTGGCGCTGTTCGGCGTGGGCGACTGGGTCACGGCGCTGGAAGTCGCCAGCCCTGCGCTGAAGGCCAGCGACCGGATCGAATATGGCGACATCACCGATCCCGAATGGCGCGCTTTCTACGAAGAGATCTCGCCCGTCGCCAAGGTCGACAATATCCGCGTGCCGGTCCTCTACAGCCACGGCGCGATGGACCCGCGCATCGACGTGGCGGAGACCGAGATCATGGTCCGGGCCTTGCGCGAAAACGGCATCCGCGCCGACTATGTCCGCATTCCGGACGAGGGCCATGGTTGGGCGAAGCTGAGCAACCGCCTCTTCTACGAACGCGTCCAGGCGGACTTTCTGGAAGACGTTCTGGGCGAGTAGGCATCAGCCCACGGTCTCGCGCGTCACGGCGCGGAGGCGTTCGAACAGTTTCGGCAGGTCCTTGGCCGTGGAGCGCCGCACGAGCGAGCGCGGCACGGGCAGGCCGGACCGGAAAGACGCGCGGTAGCGGACCTGCGTGCCGCCTTGCGGGTGCGGCTCCAGCGACCAGTGGCCCTTGAGGTCCCTCACGTCTCCGCCGCTCGCCGCGAAGTCGATGCGTTCGCCCGGCGTGTAGACGGCGCGCAGTTCCGTGCGCAGGGTCGGGAAGGGGAAGGCGTAGTCGAGCGTCTGCTTGCGCTCGTCCCAGACCCGCACGACCGACTGCCCCATATCGTCCAGGATGGTTTCACGCCCGGTCCGAAGGACCTCGCATTCCGTCAGGCCCGGCACGTAGCGCAGCTGCATGTCGCACAAGGTCAGTATCCGCCAGACCGTCTCCGCATCCGCGTCGAGGTGGATTTCCCCCGACAGGTCGATGCCGCCCTTCAGCGTCTCGGAGTTCTCGACATGGGTCAGGAAGTCCGGGGCCGCGTTGGCGTGAGGGGCCATGGAGGCCAGGCAGAGCGCAAGGGCTGCGGATCGGAACATCGGGGTCATGGCGCAGGCTGTTGAGCCTCCGCACCGACACGCACAACGCAAACCCGCGTGATGAGCCCGTGAAAATTCCGTGCTGATTCAGGGAAATGCGCGATTTCCGTCCGGCACGCCTTGCGGAATCTTCATGTGCATATCAAATTGATATCACAAAGAGAGAAAAGGAGACACTGATGGAAATCAGGGAAAAGGATACGAAGTCACTGGGCGGCATCTCCATGCTGCTGGCCGGCATTGCCGTGGTCGCGCTGGGCGGCTGGTTGTTCGTCATGGGCGTGCGCGGCGATGGCGGGCTGTTTGTCGGGTTGGCCCTGGTGGCGGTTCTCGCCGGGCTGCTTCTCATGGCGGGCCTCTACACGGTCGCCCCGAACCAGTCGGCGGTGCTGAGCCTGTTCGGCAAATATGTCGGCACGGTCGACGAACAGGGGCTGCGCTGGAACAATATCTTCTACTCCAAGCAGAAAGTGTCCAAGCGGGTCCGCAACTTCGAGAGCGGCAAGCTGAAGGTCAACGAGCTGGACGGCTCGCCCATCGAGATCGCGGCCATCGTGGTCTGGGAAGTGAGCGATTCCGCCGAAGCCGTCTTCAACGTGGATGACTACGAGTCCTTCGTGCAGATCCAGTCCGAGGCCGCAATCCGTGCCATGGCGACGAGCTACCCATACGACCAGCACGAGGACGGCCAGATCAGCCTGCGCTCGCACCCGGACGAGATCAGCGAGCGCCTGAAGGTCGAAATCCAGGACCGTCTCGCCCAAGCCGGAATCAATGTGATCGAGAGCCGTATCTCGCACTTGGCCTACTCGCCCGAAATCGCCGGTGCCATGCTGCAGCGCCAGCAGGCCGGAGCCATCATCGCGGCCCGCAAGAAGATCGTCGAAGGTGCCGTCGGCATGGTCGAGGATGCGCTCGCCGAGCTTGCCCGCAAGGACATTGTGGAGCTCGACACTGAACGCCGGGCCACCATGGTCAGCAACCTTCTGGTTGTGCTGTGTTCGGACAAGGCGACCCAGCCGGTCGTGAATACGGGATCGCTCTACTAGCGGTCCCGGCCCGACAGGATGCCTGACAAAAAGTCATATCCTCTGCGGATCAGCGCCCCCGTGCTCGACGCCATGCGGCGCTGGTCCGACGACGAACTGCGCAGCCTCAATGCGCAGATCGAATATGTCCTGCGCGACGCGCTGCGCAAAAGCGGGCGCCTCAAGCGGGACGATGAAGATGGAGACGGAGAGAAGACATGAAGCAGAAGTGGGAATACAAGATCGTGCAAGGCGGAGACAAAGGTTGGCGCGGGGCCACGCACCGCGAACACAGCGAGGAAATCCTCAACCGGTTGGGGCTCGACGGCTGGGAATGCTACCACGCCAAGACCGACGACTTCCCGACCATCTTCTACCTCAAACGCCCCCGATAGGAGACGGCCATGCGATACGAATACAAAGTGCTGACCCTGCAGGCCAGCGTCTGGAAGAACAAAGCCGACACCCGCGACGCCGCCTTCCAGTCCGAACTCAACACGCTCGGCCTGGTCGGCTGGGAACTGGTCGGCGTCAGCCCCTATGCCCAGAACGTTCAGGCGTTCCTGAAACGGGAGAAGTGAGGCTGAAAGTATTTGCCAATGCGCAAGTAAGGTTTCAAGGCTTTACCTAAGCACTAATGAGATCAGTCTTTGAGCTTTGGTAACCCTATGTTGCGTGCATCTAGCCAGAGGCTTGCACTTATAAGTGCAATGATCGCTGTAGGAATATGGGGCACATTTACCGCCGTGGCAGCCTCTGCCTTGGAGGCTGGTGTGTCCTATATCACACTGTCTTTGCTGGTGCAGGCGCTAATTTATATTCCATTCGCCATTTACTCTTGGCAGAAAAAGCTTCGATACATTGCTATTCTGAAGCGTGTGAAGCGTTACTGGATTATAATTCTAATTTCTGGCGTATGCTCGATCTTAAGAGATGTATTTTTTATTTATGCCTTGTCACTAGGGCCCAAGCTTCAAATAACGGTGATTGACGCTCTTTGGCCGATTTTCGTGATCGTCGTTTCAGCGCTACTCATACCGGCTGATAGGGGGCGTGTCTCAGTCACCTCAGTATTTCTTGTTTTTTCAGCGTTTGTAGGGGCTAGTTTTCTCTGGCTTCCTACACTCCAACCGTCGAACATAGGAAAAGAAATAGAGTTTGCCGGATGGGTCGTGTATTTGGCAGCCGCTCTGGGTGCTTTTAGTGCCTCTCTCGAGGTTGTGACCGTCAGGTTCATACATAGAAAGACGCGGCTTAGGCCGACACTGCAAAACGCACTTTTTATCACTCAGACACCGCGTGCAATTACAGCTCTTATAGCAGTATCGGTTTTGGCGTTCTCGCAACACGATATAAGCGACGCATTTTCGGCTGTACCGCAAGTCGCCTTCTTAACGATTGGTTGGGCAGTCGCATCAATCTTGTTTAGCTATGCCGTGATCGCATATGATTCACCGACCGTGACATCGATCGCGTACCTGTCTCCGGTGCTAAGTGCTCTCCTCCTTGGCGCATTTTTCCCCGACGTCATTCTTACGCCTGTTGTGATGGCTGGCGTGCTTTTAATAGTATTGTCTAACATCCTTCTTCACATAAGAAGTCATTCCATCGAGCCGCTTATTGCTGCAACCATGATCGCGTCTTGGGTAGCTATCTTGGTCGCGTTTCGACCGGTTTCAACGCTCTAGACAACGCAAACATTCTTATAACACTATTCTCAATTATTGTGGGCTTCTCGCTTTGGAGGCTGGCGGAGCGAGACCGGAAGCTTAACCTTATGAGCGGGGCTGTTTCGTCGACGATATCAGATGTTCTGGCATCTAGCCGGCGGGCTTTGGATAGAGATTTAAAGAGCGAGTTAGACAGAGTTCTGTGTCTGATGATGGATATCGTATTCGAAAAGGATACCGGGTCGTATGAAAATCGGATCGATGAAATCTTTGATGTCATTGAGGAGTTAGAGGGTAAGGACGTATCGCGTCAGGATGCGACCGACATATACGTGTCCGATCTTCGTCAGTTGAGGCGTGTTCTATCGGATTGGCTCGTTTTCTATACAGAGCGCCTTACATTGGCTGAGAAATCTGCTCTGTATCTGACGGGTGGTGTGAGTATTGTGGGGTTTCTTTTAAACCGTTCCGAGAACTTTTTTGGCGACTTGGTTGCGGTCGTTATGACGACGACGATTATCTTTCTAATATTGTCAATGAGAGGGTACGATGATGCTCGGTCTTTTTCTGGCTTTGAACGCGTGCAACTCTTCTTCCGAGGGTACGATACGCTCGGGCGTGTACCTTACATTCCGATCTCGGCAATAGAGACATCAAGGGTGCCCACGCCTTCGATCACTCGTAAGGTTCGCTGTAAGTGGGAAGATGAAAGATTAAGAGTAAGTGATGAGCTTGTTTTGCTGTTACCTGAGCATCCATCGCTTAAGGTGGTCCCCAAAGTTCTTCTCGGGCTTTTGGTCGTGAGTATTCTCGGAGCCTTAGCGCAGGGCCGTGGTGCATTATGGTAGATTTCACACAGCGCCCTTAATGCCGCACGCTCTTGCCGCGCACGCGCCGCCACAGCTTGCGGCTTTCGCGTTTGACGGCATGGGCGGGCGACTTGGCGATCTTCATCATGCGCCGCATCCGGCGCCAGCGCTTGCGCGCGACCGGTTCGTATTCTGGCGTCAGGTGGTCGAAGAAGATGTCGGTCGCAGCGTTCCAGCTATAGCCTTCCGCATGTCTGCGGGCGTCGGCGCGCGACAGCTCCAATGCCTCCAGGCAGGCCGTGCGTAGATCGGCGTCCACGACGCCCGCTCCGCTGTCCGGGATGATGTCCACCGGTCCGCTGACCGGATAGGCGGCGACCGGTGTCCCCGTGGCCATCGCTTCGATGATGACAAGGCCGAACGTGTCGGTCTTGCTCGGAAACACGAAGACGTCCGCGTCGGCGAAGTGCCGAGCGAGGTCTTCGCCGAACTTCGCGCCCGTGAAGCGGATGTCGGGGTAGCGTTTGCGCAATTCTTCCATCTGCGGACCGTCGCCGACCACGACTTTGGAGCCGGGCAGGTCGAGGTCGAGGAAGGCCTCGATGTTCTTCTCTATCGCGACCCGGCCGACATTGACGAAGACGGGGCGCGGCAGGTCCTTGTAGGTGTCCGTCTCGCTGCCCGGTTCGGCGCGCTTGTCGGGGTTGAACATCTGCGTGTCCACGCCGCGCGCCCAGACACCCAGCCCGGTGAAGCCCTTGGTTTCCAGGAACTGTGCCATGGACGGCGTCGTGACCATGGTGCAGCCACCGCTATTGTGGAAGTCGCGGACGAATTTGTAGGTTGCGCTCATCGGCAGGACGGGCACGCGCGCCTTAATGTATTCCGGAAATTTCGTGTGGTAGCTCGTCGTGAACGGCATGCCCCAGCGCAGGCAGAGCGACCGCGCCGCCTGTCCCAGCGGGCCTTCCGTCGCGATGTGGATCGCCTCGGGCCCGAAGCGCACGATCCGCCGCTCCACGTCCCGCTTGGCGAAGGGCGCGAGCCGGATGTCCGGGTAGGTCGGCAACGGCATGGTCCAGTAGCCGTCCGACGGCGCGATAACTTCGACCGTGTGCCCGCGCTCGCGCAGCAGGGTGACGGTCTTGTCCAGCGTGCGGACCACGCCGTTCATCTGCGGGTGCCAGGCGTCGGTGACCAAAAGTATTTTCATGGCGGAGCCCTATCCGGGGGTTGCGACGATTGCGTGACGAGACCGGCAGGGCCTCTCTTCGGGGTGCGGAGCGCTCTGGCAAGGCCTGCCGGGTCGATGAACAGTTTTTGTACCCGGAAGGACAATCCATGTGCAACGGTTCCGGATCGCTGTTCCAGGAGCGTGACCCGGGTCGTGCATTTCGGCCCAACCGTAAAAACCACTTGATAACAAATGTGTGATGAAAAATGTAGAAACGGTAACATCGGCCGAACTGCGTCCTGTCCGGACGCTGTCCGGACAGACCAAAACGGATAAATGGAAGGGGTTCCTCATGTCCAACAAGACACTCTTACTGGCGGCCAGCGCGCTTGTCGTCTGTGCGCCCAGCGCTTTTGCCCAGACACCGGCACCCGGCGCCGACGAAGACGTGGTGATCGTGACGGGGTCGCGCATCGCGACCGATCCGAACCTCGTCCTGTCGACGCCGGTCCAGTCGCTGGACTCCGATGACATCCGCCTGTCGGGTGAAATCAACCTGTCGGAAGTCGTCAACGACATCCCGGCGCTGATCTCCTCCACCACGACGGAACAGTCCGCCTCCGGCGGCTCGTCGCTGAACCTGCGCGGCCTGGGCGGAGAGCGCACGCTGACGCTCGTCAACGGACGCCGCCACGTGGCTGGCTTTGCCGGAACGAGCGCCGTCGATGTCGGGACCATCCCGCAGGCGCTGGTCGAGCGCGTCGAAGTCACCACAGGCGGCGCGTCCGCCATCTACGGTGCCGACGCCGTGACGGGCGTGGTCAACTTCGTGCTGAAGGACGACTTCGAAGGCCTGGAAGCGAACGCCCAAGCCGGTGTCTCCACGCACGGCGATGCGGAGAACTTCTCCGTCGACGTCACCTGGGGCAAGAACTTTGACAATGGCCGGGGCAACATCACGATCAGCGGCGCCCTCGTCGAGGACACCTCCCTAACGGAAGCGGACCGCAGCTTCTCGCGCAACAACAACACGGCCGCCATCCTCGCCAACCCGGCGCTCCGCCTGCAGGCGGCGGACCTCGGCGCGGACACGCCCAACTTCAACGGTCTGACGCTCGGAACGGCGCTCGGCTCCATCGATACGACGGGCCTGACCCTAACCAGCCGCGAACAACAGATCCTCGGCCGTATCAACGGCGCGCCGCAGCGCATCATTGCGCGCGACCCGCGCGTCTGGCTGTCCTCCCAGGCGGGCTCCATCGCGCCGGGCTTCGGCGGCCGCAACACGACCTATGTGGACCTAAATAATAACGGTATCGCCGACTGCCAGGAATCGCGCGGTGGCCAAGTCGGCTTCCTTGCGGGCTGCTGGATCACCAATCCGGACGGCTCCGTCAGTGTCTTCCAGGAATCGCTCATCGCGGACACCAGCTTCCGCGGCGTGGGCAACCCCGACGGCTCCGGCAGCGGCGGCTTTTTCAACTTCAACGAAGATACGCTCTACCCCGAAACGGACCGCTACAACCTGAACCTGACCACCAATTACGAGCTCTCGCCCGGCCTGACGGTCTACGGAGAAGCCAAATACGTGCTGGCTGAAAGCCGCGAGGTCGTTTCACAGGACACCTTCTTCGACACGCTGTTCATCCGTGCGGACAACCCGTTCATCCCGACGGAGCTGCTGCCGGTAGTGGCACAGACGGGTGGCCTGCTGCTGACGCAGGACCCAACGGGCTACATCACGGACGACACGATTGATACGGAACGCGAAACGATCCGTTTCGTCGGCGGGCTGAGCTGGGAAGGTCCGGGCGACAGTCTCTGGGATGTCTCCATCAACCATGGCCGTTTTGAACAGCGCCAGACCTCGTCCAACATCTATCTGGACCGCCAGTTCGCCGCGACAGACGCCGTGCGCGACCCGGCCACCGGCGAGATCGTTTGCCGCTCCGACCTCGACCCGACCACGTCCTACGAAATCGACTTCTTCA
Organism: uncultured Algimonas sp.; assembly: GCA_964445685.1. Classification (GTDB taxonomy): domain Bacteria; phylum Pseudomonadota; class Alphaproteobacteria; order Caulobacterales; family Maricaulaceae; genus Litorimonas. The sequence continues at coordinate 11,847 of CAYULR010000007.1, read as the reverse complement.
CCGCGTCGAATGGGTTTGCGGACGGTGCGTTCGCGAGCAACCGCTACTACTCGTTCACTCCGGGCGATGGGCAGTGTGCGCCGCTCAACCCATTCGGTGTCGATGCGGTCAGCGACGCCGCCGAGGCCTTCATCTCCACGCGCGGCACGGACTCCACGACGCTGGAACAGACGGTCGTGCTGGCCAGTGTCGCGGGCGAGGCCGACTTCTTCCAGTCGGTCCTGCCTGCGGGCATCGGTTATGCGGCCGGTTTCGAATACCGCCGCGAGTCCAGCGAGACCATCCTGCGCGACGACACGCTCGGCATTCTGCCGGCCGGGACGCCGTTCACGGCGGGGGCGCTGGTCAACACGGTCGATCCGTTCCTGAACTCGTTGATCAGCATCGACAATGACCAACAGTTCAACCAGGGCGGCGACTACCAGGTCCGCGAAGCCTTCGGCGAACTTCGCCTGCCGCTGCTGATCGACTCGTCCTTCGGCCGCGAGCTGACGCTCGACGCCGCCATGCGTTACGCGGACTATTCCACGCTGGGCGGTCAATCGACCTGGAAGATTGGCGCGACCTACGCCCCGATCGAGGACATCAGCTTCCGCGCGACCCTCTCGGAAGCCGTGCGTGCGCCGAACATCTCCGAACTGTTCGACCCGGAACTGCCCATCCAGATCGGTTCCAACCAAGACCCGTGCGACGAAGCCAATGTCGGTCTCGCCGTGAACCGCCAGGCCAACTGCGTCGCCGCGCTGACGGCGGCCGGTGTGCCGCAGTCCGATATCCTGGACGGCAGCGGCAACTATATCTGGGACAACCCGCTGACGGGCCGCTTCACCGGCGTGTCGGGCGGCAACCCGTTCCTGCAGGAAGAGACGGCGGATACGTTCACCGTCGGTGCCGTGCTGCGTCCGAGCTTCCTGCCGAACTTCACGCTGACGGTCGATTACTGGAACATCGAGATCGACAACGCCATCAGCTCCGTTGCGTCCTCCGACATCCTCGACGGCTGTCTGGACTCCGGCAGCTTCCCGGACGTTCCGTTCTGCGACCAGTTCACCCGCCGGGCGGACGGTGGCCTGAACTTCCTGCGCAGCGGACAGATCAACTTCGCCCGCCTGGAAGCCGAGGGTGTCGACTTCGCCGCCAACTACAGCTTCGACTGGGCCGAGAACACGTTCGGCGCGGCGCTTGTCGGGTCCTACCAGGAATCGCTGGACCGCTTCTTCAACCCGTCCGACCCGACGGAAGTCGACCCGGAGATCGAAGAGGTCTTCCGCCCGCAGCTTTCCGGCAACCTGCTGATCAGCTGGGACCGCGGTCCGTTCGGCGTGGGCTTCCAGACGTCCTACCAGAGCCGTCAGTTCCTGGCCGAGATCACGGCCGCGGAAGCAGCGGCGGCGTCGTCCGGGACGGGCACGACTCACTTCGACGTCTATCAGGGCGGCGACGAGACGGACGATGTCTACATCTTCGACGTCAACGCGTCGTACGAGTTCAACGACCAGATCCGCTTCTATGGCGGGGTGAACAACATCGCCGACCGCGACCCCTTCTCCACGGAGACGGCCTGGCCGGTCGGTCCGCGCGGACGCTTCTTCTTCCTGGGCGTGAACTACCGCATGTAGTCGTCCGACGACCGGAGCGATTCGGATTTAAACTACTTTGCCCTCTTCCGGTTTCGGGGGAGGGCTTTTTCGTGCCTGTTGCTTCCTTGCCTGCCGCTAAGGATGCGCGCCGTGTCATTCCGGCGCACCCCTGAAATTTCGTCTCGCATCCGGTGCGTTATACAGCCTCGTCCACAAGCGATCCGTGGACTGTGCCTTTCGTTTCGGTTCCGATTCCTTATGAAGAGTCAGGGGCTTAGCGAAAGGCCTCGTTTCGCGGGCGTGACGTCCACATTGCCGGCGCCCGAAATCTTTGCCGATAATCCAAGGGATTAACGAGTTGTTAGGCTTGTTCTCCCACCCGGAACCCCACAAGGTGTTGACGAGTTACCCGCTCCGAACACTATATGTAGTCGGCAACGACACCGAATCCGCGTTTCCCACTCATGAACGCGGTGCCGTCCGGGCTGGGCGGTCTTTCGGGGTCCAAGCGGTCTGCATTGGCCCGCAACGGGGGAAGAAAGCGCAAGATGATGATGAGCGAAGACGAATTCGGAAAAGAGCTGGACGCAGCGGAACTGGAACAGGCGGCAGACATGGCGGCGGAGCTGCTGAAGCCCGCCCCTGCGCCCACCACGTCCCGCAAGGCGCGTCAGAAGCCCAAGCCATCCGCCAACACCCGCAATGTGCGCCCTCCCAAGCAGGACCGCTCCCGCGATGCGCTGCTGACCGACTTCGGCAAGAAGACGCTGGTCGACCGCTACCTGCTGCCGGAAGAGAGCTATCAGGACATGTTCAGCCGCGTCGCGACCGTCTACGCCGATGACGACGCCCACGCGCAGCGCCTCTACGACTATATGAGCCAACTCTGGTTCATGCCCGCCACGCCCGTCCTGTCGAATGGCGGCGCGGGTCGCGGCCTGCCGATCTCGTGCTTCCTCAACTCCGTGGACGACAGCCTGGAAAGCATTGTCGGCACGTGGAACGAGAATGTCTGGTTGGCCTCCAACGGCGGCGGCATCGGCACCTATTGGGGCGGCGTGCGCTCCATCGGCGAGAAGATCGGCCGCGCGGGCAAGACCTCCGGCATCATCCCGTTCATCCGCGTGATGGACAGCCTGACGCTCGCCATCTCCCAAGGCTCGCTGCGCCGGGGTTCGGCGGCTGTCTACCTCGATATCCACCACCCGGAGATCGAGGAGTTCCTGGAAATCCGCAAACCCACGGGCGACTTCAACCGCAAGTCCCTGAACCTGCACCACGGCCTGAACATCACGGACGAGTTCATGGAAGCCGTGCGCGACGGCGAGGAATTCGGCCTGCGCAGCCCGGCGACGGACGAGGTCATCAAGACCGTCTCGGCCCGCGCCCTGTGGCAGAAGATCATCGAGATGCGCCTGCAGACCGGTGAGCCGTACCTGATCTTCTCCGACACGGTGAACCGCCAGCTGGCCGAGCACCAGCGCGACGTCGGCCTGAAGGTCCAGCAGTCCAACCTGTGCGCCGAGATCATGCTCGCCACCGGCGAGGACCAGTTCGGCCGCGACCGCACGGCCGTGTGCTGCCTGTCCTCCATCAACGCCGAAATGTACGATGCGTGGAAGGACCAGCCCGGTTTCATCGAAGACATCATGCGCATGCTCGACAATGTCCTGCAGGACTTCATCGACCGCGCCCCCGAAGGCATGTCCGACGCCGTCTACTCCGCCATGCGCGAACGCTCCGTCGGTCTCGGCCTGATGGGTTTCCACTCTCTCCTGCAGAAGAAGGGCGTGGCGTTCGAGAGCGGCATGGCCAAGTCGCTCAACATGCGCCTGTTCAAGCACATCCGCGCCGGCGCGGACGCGGCGTCCAAGGTGCTCGCCGAAGAGCGCGGCGCGTGCCCCGACGCCGCCGACCGCGGCGTGATGGAGCGCTTCTCCCACAAGATGGCCGTCGCCCCGACCGCGTCGATCTCGATCATCTGCGGCGGCACGTCGGCAGGCATCGAGCCCATCCCGGCCAACATCTACACCCACAAGACGCTGAGCGGCTCGTTCACCGTGCGCAACAAGTACCTCGAACAGGCGCTGGAGCGTCACGGCAAGAACACGGACGGCATCTGGGCGACCATCCTGGAAGCCGAAGGGTCCGTGCAGCATCTCGACTTCCTCGAGGACCACGAGAAGGAAACCTTCAAGACGGCGTTCGAACTGGACCAACGCTGGGTCATCGAGCACGCGGCCGACCGCGCGCCCATGATCTGCCAGGCCCAGTCGCTGAACATCTTCCTGCCCGGCAACATCGACAAGTGGGACCTCCACATGCTGCACTGGCAGGCGTGGGAGAAGGGCGTGAAGTCGCTCTACTATTGCCGTTCCAAGTCGATCCAGCGCGCGGGCTTTGCAGGTTCCGGCGAAGACAAGGGCGAAAAGTCGGAGATGGAGCAAGCCATGGAGGCCGCCGCGCCCACTGACTACGACGAATGCCTCGCCTGCCAGTAGGGCAGGGACCCTCATAGTCGCCCTTATATTCAGGGCGCGCCGCCTTAGGCCCGGATTAACCATCCGGGCCTTTTTAATTTTCCCTCGGAATTGCCCTATATTAAGGTCTCCGTGACATTGTTGCCACAATTTGGTGCCAATGTTCGTGCAGACGACCCTTGAACGGACGTCCGCACTTGCGGGGCCCGGCCTTTCGGTCGACGCTCCGTGCAAGGCGCGTCCGGGATGGGAACCGGACTGTGCGCCGGGAGTAGGAAGAGGACCGGCCGGGTGGCGAAACGCGCCGCATTCCGGACGGAATATATAAAGGGACCCTCGATGTTGGCTGTGTCCACACATCGCAAGACACTGGACCGCTCCGTTTTCCGCGGGCGTCGCCGCACGTCGTCCTTCCTGAAATCCATCGCGGCCGGAACCGCGCTTACGCTCGGCCTCATGGCGTCTCCGGCCTTCGCGCAGACCGGACCCGCGACCGACACCTCGTCCGCCCCGCTGCCCGATATCGCGTCCACGGACTCCGCAGGGCTGCGCCTCAATCTCGCCGACCGCTCGACCAACAGTTTCGGACCCCTTGCCGGGCTTGACCGGATCGGCCGTCTCGACCTGCCCGTGGACGCGGTGGGCTCGACCCTGTTCAAGCTCGACCTGTCCAACCCGACCTGCCTGACGGGCGGGGACGTCTGCGGCCGCCGCGACGACCGCGTCACGCTGGGCCTGTCGGAATACATCACCGCCAAGAAGGATAGCGGGATCGACCTTGTCCTGCGGCCGCGCGCCAGCTTCACCTTCGACGACCAGAGCAGCTCCGCGCTGGTCGGCGCCGTCGTGGAGATTGGCGAAGACCTCCGCCGTGGATCGGATATCCGCACAAACACCTGGTATCTTTTCGCCGGGGCGGATGCGGAAGCGCTGACCTATTCGCCGGAGAGCTTCCGCACCCTCTCCACGGGCAACTTCCACCTGCAGGACCGCATCATCGTCGGCGACGCTCAGGCGGGCCTGGGCTACCGGCTCGGCGATGCAGACGTGTCGCTGTCCTATCTGCGCCGCGAAGCGAATGCGGAAGGCTTCAGCTACAATGAGGACGCCGCCGCGCTGTCCTTCACCTGGAAGCGCTAGGCCTCGGCGAGAAATCGGGCCTCCAGACAGGTCCGCCTGTATAATTTTTAAACTCGCACCTTCGCGAAGTTTACCTAAATAAACTTCCTAGTAAGCATGTTCGCCTACTCCGCGTGGCCAAGGGAAAGGCCGCGAGTTCATGTACGGGATCATTCACAAGGCGATGCAGAGTTTCGTCGTCAAGACGCGAGGGCCGGAGACCTGGTCCCGCATCGCGGCCGCCTGCGGGTTCGAGGACCAGCACACGCTGTCGTCCGTGCACTTCGAGGACAAGCACACCATCGCTCTCGGACAGGCCGCGGCGAACGAGCTGGGTGTGAGCCTGGGCGAGGTGCTCTACCCGGTCGGCGTCTACTGGACGGAGTTCGCCAAGGCCGAAGGGTATGGCGCCCTTTTCGACATGGCGGGCGATACGCTGCCGGAATTTCTCAGCAATCTGAACCGGATGCATGGCAGTCTGAAAATCACCTTGACCGAAGCCGTGATGCCGTCCTTCAAATTGCTGAAGGAATCGCCCGGGCGGTACGAAGTCTTCTACTCCTCGCCCCGCAAGAACATGGAGCCCTTCGTCAAAGGCCTGCTGGAAGGTCTAGCCGGAACCCATTTCCGCGAACCAGCCGACGTGACTTATGAAATGCAAGACGGCGGCGCTCTCTTCACCCTGGTGTCCAAGGTGCGGGAGCTCCCCGTGCACGAACGGTTCCAGCCCGACACGCCCACCTCCCAGCCGAGGGTGGCCGCTGGCTGATGGCCGTAACGCTCGAACCCGATCAGCTCGCCCGGCTTTTCCCCGCTTACATCTGCCTCGATCTGGACGGGCGGATCATCCGGCTGGGCCCGTCCGTGGCCCGCCTGCTGCCGCCCGACGCGATGGGACAGAAGCTCGGCCGCTATTTCACGCTGGAGGCTTGCAGCCGCAGGAACCACGGCGCGGAAGCCAAGGGCATCAAGGAGGTCATGCTGACGGGTCTGGGCTCCGTCTCGGACATCCATCTGCGCGGATCGATCCTGCAGGACAGCACGAAGATCGTCTTCCTGATGGGGCACTCGGCCTTTGCGGAGAATGGCCGCCGGGTGCGGCGGCTGCGGTTCGAGGATTTCGCCCCGACCGACAGCTCCATGGACCTGATGATGGCCAACAAGCTGCACCGCGTCATGATGGAAGAAGCCAAGACGCTGTCGCGCGACCTGGGCGAAAAGCGCATCCAGGCCGAGGCCGCCAACGTCGCCAAGACACAGTTCCTCGCCACGATGAGCCACGAGCTGCGCACGCCGCTGAACGGGATCATCGGCATGGCGGAGATGCTCTCGACCCAGATGTCCCAAGAGTCGGAGCGCGAGATGATGAAGATCATCCTGTCCTCGGGCGAAGCGCTGCTGTCGATCCTCAACGACGTGCTGGACATCTCCAAGATCGAGGCCGACCAGCTTGCGCTGGACATAGAAGAGACCGACTTCGCCGACGAGGTCGCCCGGCTCTGCCTGCTTCACAAGGCGGCCGCCGAGGCCAAGGGTGTGGCGTTGACGCTGCATGTCGATCCCGGCTTCCCGACGGCGCTGCGCATGGATGGCCGCCGCGCCGCGCAATGCGTGACCAACCTTCTGTCCAACGCGCTGAAATTCACGCAGGAGGGCGAGGTCGCGCTCCGTCTGGGGCTGGACGCGGCAGGGCTGATCGAACTGAGCGTGCGCGATACGGGAATCGGCATCTCCGCCGACGTGCAGGACACGCTTTTCGAGCCGTTCACCCAGGCCGACAGCTCCATATCGCGCGAATTCGGCGGCACGGGTCTCGGCCTGTCCATCGTGCGGAAGCTCGCCGAACTGATGGGCGGCAGCGTGGGCGTGGACAGCGTGGAAGGCGAGGGGTCCGTCTTCACGCTGAAGATTGGCGTCGAAACCGTGCTGGCGGAGGCGGCTTAGCCGCCATTCCATCCCCAGCGAGACTTCCCTTTGCGGTCACAGTCGCTATGTTCGGCGTTCAGAATTTCCTTTGAAACGTCCGAGTCCGCCCCATGAAACTCACTCTTGAACGCAGCGCGCTCCTGTCCGGTCTCTCCCACGTGCAATCCGTCGTGGAGCGCCGCAATACGATCCCGATCCTGTCCAACGTGCTGCTCGGCGGCGACGGCGGCCGCCTGACGCTGGTCGCGACCGACCTCGACATCGAAGTCTCCGAGTCGGTCGAAGCCGGCGTGGACGCGCCGGGCCAGGTGACCGCGCCCGCGCACACGCTCTACGACATTGTCCGCAAGCTGCCCGACGGCGCGCAGGTCCGCTTGACGATCGCGGACAATGACCGCCTCGACGTGGATGCGGGTCCGGCCCACTTCACCCTGCCGCTGCTGCCGCCCGGCGATTTCCCGAAGATGACGGCGGATGGGTTCACGCACGATTTCACGCTGCCCGCTTCCGACTTGGCGCGCCTGATCGATAAGACGCGCTTCGCGATCTCCACGGAAGAGACCCGCTACTATCTGAACGGCATCTACCTGCATGCGCGCGACGGGAAGCTGCGCGCCGTGGCAACGGACGGACACCGTCTGGCCCTCGCCGAGCAGGACCTGCCCGCAGGCTCCGACGGCATGCCCGGCGTCATCGTGCCCCGCAAGACGGTGGCGGAGCTGCGCAAGCTGGTCGACGGCAATAATGGCGATGTGTCCGTGTCGGTGTCCGAAGCCAAGATCCGCTTCACGGCGGGCACGGTCGTGCTGACGTCCAAGCTGATCGACGGCACCTTCCCCGACTATGAGCGCGTCATTCCGCGCAACAACACCAAGGAGCTGGTGCTCGACAACAAGGTTTTTGCCTCCGCCGTGGACCGCGTTGCGACGATCAGCGCGGAGAAGAGCCGCTCGGTCAAGCTGAGCCTCGGCGACAGCAACCTCGCCCTGTCGGTCAACAATCCTGAGTCCGGTCACGCGCATGAGGACCTGCCCGTGAACTACGACGCGGACGCGATGGAGATCGGGTTTAATGCGAAATATCTGCTGGACGTGGCAGGCCAGGTGGAAGGCCAGGACGCGACCTTCATGCTGGAGAGCGCGAGTTCTCCGGCGCTGGTGACGGATTCGGAAGACGAGAATGCGCTGTTCGTTCTCATGCCGTTGAGAGTCTAGGACGACCTCTCCCATTGGCAAAAGGGCAACGCGCGCAGGCGAAGCCGAGCACTATGTTCTTTTGTCACCCGCGCGACTCCAGCGCGGCGAGCGGCACGCACGCGAAAGCGGTTGCCGAAGGCAAATTTTCGCTAGCGGCGAAAATAGCGAAGCGCCGTGAGCTTAAGCGAACGGATTTATGCGGTATTTGAGAG
>CAYULR010000007.1:0-3324 GCA_964445685.1 uncultured Algimonas sp. | reverse complement strand
ACGACGCATCTCGTGGACAAACGGCTAACCAGACCCCGCCAAAAAATGCCGGGGACGACGTGCTGGCAAGTCTGGCAGCGCCGGCCCAACCGTAACGTTCCCGTGCCCGCCCTCGCCCACCTCCGCCTGACCGACTTCCGGTCCTACGACCGGCTCGACCTCGACCTGTTGCCCGGTCCCGTCATCCTGTTCGGTGCGAACGGGGCGGGGAAGACCAACCTTATGGAAGCCGTATCGCTCCTCTCCCCCGGTCGGGGCCTGCGCGGAGCGGGCCTGGATGCGCTGGCCCGTGTCGAAGACGGCCGCACGGCGCGCGCCTGGGGTGTGAACGCGGAGCTTGCGGACGGCACGCGTGTGTCTGTCGGACAGCTCCCGGACAGCCCGCGCCGCCGCGTCGTGCGCATCAACCAGACCAATTCCACGGCGGCGCAGCTGGCCGAGCTGCTCACCGTGCAGTGGCTCACGCCCGCACAGGACCGCCTCTTCACGGGACCGGAGAGCGACCGCCGCAAGTTCCTCGACCGGCTCGCCCTCGCATTCGAGCCCAGTCACGGCGTGGCGAGCCTGCGCTACGAGAAGGCCCGCGCGGAGCGGAACCGTCTTCTGTCGGACAATGTCTCTGACGCCTCCTGGTACGACGCGTTGGAAGCGGACATGGCGGCGTGCGGCGCGGCCATCGCCAAGGTGCGGGTCGAGACGGTTGCGCGCCTGGCGGAGTCGGTCGCGGAGCGCGAAGCCAGCGCTTTCCCGCAGGCAGGCATCAGCGTGGAGGGCACGGTCGAAGACCTGATCCAGGAAGGGGCCTACCAGGACGATGCCGAGGCCGAGTTCCGTGAACGCCTGTCCGAGACCCGCCCCATAGACCGCCGCGCCGGGCGCTCCCTGACGGGTCCGCACCGCAGCGAGATCAAGGTCGTCCACCAGGGCAAAAACATGGAAGCCGCGCTCTGTTCGACGGGGGAGCAGAAGGCGCTCCTCATCGGGCTGATCCTAGCCCACGCGCGCGCGCAGGTCACCCGCTCGCCCATCCTTCTGTTGGACGAGGTCGCCGCCCACCTCGATGCGGCGCGGCGCAAGGCGCTGTCAGAGGAGTTGGTCGATCTGGGGCTGCAGGTCTTCATGACCGGAACGGACCGCTCGCTCTTCACCGATTTCGGGGCGTCCGCGCAGTGGTTCGAGGTCGCCCATGGGCGCGTCGAAGAGGTCGCCTCAGCGGAGTAGGGGAGGGCGCTCGCCCGTCTCGCCCGCCGCTTCGCGCCGGATAATCGCGTGCAGCGACGGCATCTCGTCCACGGCCGCGAACGCCGCGCGGCGTGCATGCCCGATGATCGAAAGCGGCCCGCGCGACGGCGCCGCCGCCAGCGCCGTCGTCAGAGTCGCCAGAGCGGTCTCGTCCGCCCGCCGCCAGCGCTCATAACCCAGCAGGCCCGCCTTGCCGATATCCTGCCCGGTCTCTACGGCTTCGCGCACGCCTTGCGCCAGCGCGGCCACGTCCCGCACGGCGAGGTTCCAGCCCTGTCCGGCCAGCGGATGGATCAGGCGCGCCGCATCCCCGACCAGGGCGACCCGGTCCTTGGACAGCGCGTCGCTGCGCAGACCCGTGAGCGGATAGGTCTGCACCTCCGCGTCCAGCCCGGTCATGTCCAGCGCCCCCCAGAGGCGTTCATCGATCAGCGCGGCCAAGGCGGCTTCGGGCAGTTCGCGCGCGGCGTCCACGGCGTCGGGCCGGTCGGACCAGACGATCTGCGAGCGGTGCCGTCCGCCCGCATCCGCCAACGGCAGGGACGCGACCGCGCCCACGGGCTGGAAGCGTTGCAGGGCGATGCCTTCGTGCGGCTCGGCATGGGTCACGCTCGTGACCAGCGCGCTTTGTCCGAAGTCCCGGCGCGACGCACCGATGCCGGCCAGGCGCCGCAATGCGCTGTCGCGTCCGTCGGCGGCGACGACCAATGCGGCCTGAAGGGTGGAACCGTCGTCCAGCGTCAGAACGGCCTGTCCGCGCGTCGACAGGTCCAGCACCCTCACGCCTTCATGTGTCTTGATTCCGCGCTTACGGACTTCCGCCAGCAGCGCGTCGCGCAGAACGCCGTTCTCGACATTCATGGCCAAGGGTTGGCCTTCGCGTTCCGGCAGCTCGAACTGCCACGGCGTATCGGCGTCGCCTTCGCCCACGCGCATCCCGGTCATGGGCGTGGTAGGCAGGTCGCGCAGGCCCAAGCGCGCCATCATGCGCATCGCGGACGGGGCGAGGGCGGTCACGCGCCCATCGGACGTGTCCCGGTCCAGCGGGCCCGCCTCGACCAGTACGACATTGCGACCCGCGCCGTGTTCGTTGTCGGAAAGCGCAAGGGCGCAGAGAAGCCCGGACAGGCCTCCGCCCACGACGATGATGTCTGCAGTCTCTGTCACGGGCCAAGCCCCTAATCGCGTCGGCCAGGCTTGGGAAGCCAGGAAAAGGCGGGGCGTTTCGTCCCGATAGTCCCGATCAACCATCCACAAGCGCCGCAGCCGCCTTAACGCGGCCTTTACAGGTTGGCGTCACCTTTCGTTAACCCAACACAGACCAGCCCGGACCCCCATGAGCCCGCCCCCCGCCGCCACTGTACAATTCGAAGAATACTCGCCCGAAGAGATCCAGGCGATGATGCAGGCCGCGCATCAGGAGGCCAGCGCGTGGAAGAGCGCGGTCATCGCCCTGTCGCTGATCGGGCTGGGTGTCCTGCTTCTGGTCGCGCAGCTGACCTACTCGCCCTTCGACGCCACCGCCGACACGGCGGGCGTTGGGGCCATGTCCAACTGGCTAGGCGCGCCCGGCGCGGGCTTCGCCAATCTGATCATGCAGACGATCGGGCTGGGCGGACTGGTGGCCGGGGGGCTGGTTCTCTTCTCCGGCGTACGCCGCCTGTTCGGCGGATTGGCGCGCCGCCGCACACGGGCCGAGCGCGCGGGCCGCGCGCTGATGTTCACGGCCGCCGTCCTTCTGGGCAGCGCGACCCTGTCCGCTTTCCCCATTCCGCAAAGCTGGCCCATGGGCGCGGGGCTGGGCGGCTGGTTCGGCGACCTGATGCATCTGGGCATGAAAGGCGGGCTGGACCGGTTCAACGTGCCGTTCTCGGGCGGGATCATCGCGCTGATCACTTTTGTCGGATTCGGCACGGCGCTCGCGCGGCAACTCGGCGTAGTCAGCCGCGACGTGCTGGATGCGGTCGATGCGGCCGGACTGGTGTGGGCCTATGTGCGCGTGGGCCTCGACCGCGTGGCGGCGTGGGGCGTGCGCCTGTTCCGCCGCAGCTACGAAGACGACCTCACCGCGGGGGAAGCGGG
>CAYULR010000006.1:27370-29034 GCA_964445685.1 uncultured Algimonas sp. | reverse complement strand
GCATGGCGTCCGGCACTTGCGCGTTCTTGTCGAAGCCGGCCGCCAGCCCGACCGGGTTGGGCAGCTCCAGCCCGCCCACCGTCGTGCGGAGTTACGGCGCGGGCGTGCCCCGCGAGCGTGGACCCAGCCCGCCTTGCAGCAGTCGCACCGTGGTCGTGTGGGCGCGCTCGGCAGGCAGGCGGCGCAACAGTCCGGCTCCGGTCCGGTAGAGAAGGCTCATGAGGATGTCCCGTTCGTCGTCAGATCAGTTCGGGCAGCTCATACGCCCCGTCCGCGCCCGAAGAAACCCGCCAGTGGCGATCCACGTCGCCCGCGTGCAGCGCGCCGTAGAGATGCGGGAAGAGGGTTCCGCCCCGGGCCGCCTCCCACCGCACGTCCCGGCCGTCCAACCCCGCGAGCGGAATGCGCGCAATGACCAGCTCGCCCGCGCCCCGGAAGTGCAGGGACAGCGTTCCGCCCAACTGCCCGGCGGTGGAAAAGTGAAGGAAGCCGTCCGTCCGGTCGAGCGCGCTGCCCAGCGTCTCGCCGTCCGACTGGAAGCCCTCCCAGTCGGCGGGTTCGAAAATCTTGAAGATGGCGGTGTGCGTCCGTGTCGTCATGGCGGGCCTATCCATGATGCACAGGGACAGGGCAAGTCGGCAGTAAGCCCGCACAGATTTTGCTCAACGTCCTGCAATGCGCGTCCCGGACAAAGGCCGCCCTCGCTCGCGGGAGAGGTTTCGGGTCCGTTGGCCTTCGATAAAAGTTGGAGGGATACTCATGCGCCGAACAGAGACAGGCCGCAGCACGACACCACCCGGACGGGGCTTGGGGGCGACCGCCCTTGCAGCTCTGCTCCTGATCCCGTCCGCAGCGTTCGCGCAGGATGCGGACGCCGTGACGGTGGCGGAACTGGCCGCATCGACGGACTTCATCTTCAACACGCTTCTTTTCCTGATCGGCGGGTTCCTGGTGATGTGGATGGCGGCGGGTTTCGCCATGCTGGAGGCCGGGTTCGTGCGGACCAAGAACGTCTCCATGCAATGCCTGAAGAATATCACCCTCTATTCCGTCGCGGGGCTGATGTTCTGGGCGTTGGGCTATTCGATCCTCTATAGCGGAGGCGGGGACTTCTTCGCGGGCTTCGGGTCCGGCGTGCCCTATGATTTCGCCGAAGACGATATCGGCACGGGCTATTCCAGCTATTCGGACTGGTTCATCCAGATGGTGTTCTGCGCCACGACCGCGTCCATCGTGTCCGGCACGGGCGCGGAGCGCATCAAGTTCTGGCCCTTCGTGATCTTCACGGCCGTCCTGACCGCGGTCATCTACCCGGTTGTCGCCAGCTGGGAATGGGGCGGCGGCTTCCTCGACAATATGGGCTTCTCCGACTTTGCGGGATCGACCCTCGTCCACAGCACGGGCGGCTGGGCGGCCCTGGTCGGCGCGATCATCATCGGTCCGCGCCTGGGCAAATATGTCGATGGCCGGGTGAACCCGATCCTGCCGTCTTCCGTGCCGCTCGCAACGCTCGGCATGTTCATTCTGTGGCTCGGCTGGTTCGGCTTCAATGGCGGCTCGCAGCTCGCCATGGGCACGATCGAGAATGCCGACGACGTGGCGCGCATCTTCGTGAACACCAACATGGCCGCCGCCGCCGGTGTGGTCGCCGCCGTGGTCTACGC
>CAYULR010000006.1:12332-27360 GCA_964445685.1 uncultured Algimonas sp. | reverse complement strand
GTCTACGCCCAGATCCGCTACGGCAAGATCGACGTCACGCTCGCCATCAACGGCGCGTTGGCCGGTCTGGTCGCCATCACGGCCGAACCGCTCACGCCGAGCGTGGGCGCGTCCGTGCTGATCGGTGCCGTGGGCTCGCTGCTCGCCTGCCTCACGGTTCCGCTGCTGGACAAGTTCAAGATTGACGACGTGGTCGGCGCCATTCCGGTGCACCTCGTCGCGGGGATCTTCGGCACGCTCGCCGTGGCCTTCAACACGCGCTCCGAAGTGGACGGCGTTGTCCTGTCCTTCGGCCAACAGCTGGGCGTGCAGGCCATCGGCGTCCTCGCCACGGCTGCTTTCGTCAGCCTCGTGTCGGCGGTCCTCTGGTTCGCGCTGAAAGCCACGATCGGCGTGCGTCCGTCCGCCGAGGTCGAGATCGCCGGGCTGGATATCGAGGAAGTCGGCGTCCCCGCCTATGCCGAGTTCATCACGACCTAGAATCCCCCGCGACAACAGCCTTGGATCATGGGGCTCCCGTCGCACATCACTCCCCGCCCTGCCGTCCGGCAGCGGCGGGGTTTTTTGTTCGGGCGTTGACTTCCCCGCTGCGCGTGGAATGAGCCGGGCATGGGGAAACTGAATAATAAGACAGCCGTCATCACGGGTGCGGCACGCGGCATCGGCGAAGCCATTGCGCGGACCTTTGCGGAACAAGGCGCGTCCGTCGTCGTGACCGACATCGACGTGGAGGGCGGGCAAGCGCTCGCGAACGGGATTGGCGGGACCTTCGTCCGGCTCGACGTGAAGGACGAAGCGGACTGGGACGCCTTGGCGGAATCGCACCCGCAGATCGACATCCTCGTGAACAATGCGGGCATCACCGGGTTCGAAGACGGAACCGGACCGCACGACCCCGAAAACGCCTCGCTCGAAGACTGGCGGGCCGTCCACGCGGTGAACACGGACGGGACGTTCCTCGGCTGCCGTTACGCCGTCCGGGCGATGCGCAAGACAGGCGCGGGTGCGATCGTGAACATCTCCTCTCGCTCCGGGCTGGTCGGCATTCCAGGCGCGGCCGCCTATGCGGCGTCCAAGGCGGCGATCCGGAACCATACGAAAACGGTCGCGCTCCACTGCGCGCAGCAAGGGCTCGACATACGCTGCAACTCCGTTCACCCGGCCGCGATCCTGACACCCATGTGGGAACCTATGCTGGGGGACGGCGAAGCGCGCGAGGCTACGATGGCGGCGCTGGTGAAAGACACGCCGATGCAGCGTTTCGGCACGGTGGAGGAAGTCGCCGCGCTGGTCCTGCTGCTGGCCTCCGACGAGGCACGCTACATTACGGGCGCGGAAATGACGATCGATGGCGGCCTGCTCGCGGGCTCCGCCGCGTCGCCCGGATAAGTCGGTTTCGCTTAACCGAAGCGGCTTGACCGCCTAGGCATATCTTCCTAACAGCCTTAACATATGTTCTCCCACACCGATATCTGGAACGCGCTCGACCGGCTGGCGCAGGCGCTCTCCACCAGCCCGTCCGGCCTCGCGCGCCGGGCCGGGCTCGACCCCACGACCTTCAACAAGTCCAAGCGCTGCAGCCCGTCCGGCAAGGACCGCTGGCCCTCGACGGAGAGCCTCTCCAAGGTGCTCGCGACCGTGGAGATGACGTTCGAGGATTTCGCCCGTTTCGCCGACAAGTCCCATGCCCACGGTCCCAGCGTCCCGCTGATCGGCCACGCCCAGGCAGGCGATAGCGGTTTCTTCGACGATAGTGGCTTTCCGGTCGGTTCCGGCTGGGACGATGTGCGCGTGCCGGGCGTGCGCGATCCGGGAACCTACTGCCTGGAAATCAGTGGCGACAGCATGTCCCCCGTCATGCGCGCCGGAGACCGCGTCGTCGTCAGCCCCAACGAGCCCGTCCGCCGGGGCGACCGCGTAGTGGTCAAGACGCTGGAAGGCGAGGTGATGGCCAAGGAACTCCACAAGCTGAGCGAGACGCAGGTGGAGCTGTTGAGCGTGAACCCGGAGTATGATGATAGAGTGATCGCTAGGAGTCAGGTCGCGTGGATTGCTAGGATCGTTTGGATTGGCACGTAGCCCCCGGACAGAGGCGTTGTCCAAGGCATTGAGCCCGCCACGGGCGGTTTGCGAACTTCGTTCGCCAGTCGCTTTGCGACGCTAGCGAAAATACCGACTGCCCCTCGCTTCGCTCGGAGCGGTATTTTCGCTGTGGTCGAGCTTTGGAACTAGAGTTTCGCTGCGTGGCCTTTCAGCCACTCCGCTAGGTTATCCGTCCTCGCATCCACCCAGGTCACATCCCGCTCCGACCCATCCGGCCGGGCCACATGCACCGTGTCGCTCCAGTGTGCCTCCTCGCCCACCAGCACGGTCGCCATGCCCATCGTCTTCGGCACTTCCAGGTTCCGCACCGTATCCTCGAAGAAGATCGACCGTGTCGGGTCGACATCGAACACCCGGTTGAACTCGTCATAGGCGTCGCGCTTGGGTTTGGGCTTGTAGTGCGCGTCCTCGATGGCGAACCCGCCGTCGAACAGATCCAGCAGGTTCAGATGCGTCGCCACGTTCTTGATGTGACCGCGCGAGCCGTTGGTGAAAATGAGCTTGCGCCCCGGCAGGGCCTCGATGGCTTCGCGCAGTGCGGGCTCTGGCGTCAGCACCGACAGATCGACATCGTGGACGTAGTCGAGGAACTCCGCCGGATCCATGCCGTGAATGTCGATCAGCCCGGACAGGGTCGCCCCGTAATCGTGGAAATATTCCTCCTGCAGCCGCCGCGCCTCGTCAGGCTGCAAGGCAAGATGGCGGGAAATAAAGCCCGTCATCTTCTCGCCAATGTCGGCGAAGAAACTGACGTCCGCCCGGTAGAGCGTGTTGTCCAGAACGAAGATCCAGGTGTCTATGTTGGAGAGGTCCATGGAAGCTATACGGGCGAGCGTCGCTAGCGGCGCAGGCCACCCGGTTGCTGGGCCGCGAAATCCGAATCCGTGAGGCGGACGCGCGCGCGGCTGTCCTCCGCTTCGACGGGGCGGAACGACGCGACGCTGTAGCCCTGGTCGGCGCACATCTCGTTGCCGAGCGCATCGAATTGCGACTCCGCGATGCAGAACTGCGCGGGCGGCGTGGTGGAGACAGACCGCATCCACAGGTCGCCGCCTTCGCCGTCATCCTGTAGTGCGAAGATATGGACCTCGGCCCCGTCCAGCGGAATGTTGAGCGGGCGCGTGCACTGGTCCGGGCGGGCCCGCCACCAGCCGCGCGACCGCCATCCGCCATCGTCCTCGCGCAGCGCGACCGCTGTCCAGATGTCGGCGCTGCCGTCATTGCAGACTTCCAGCCCCGTATTGGACTGCGCCGTGCGGGCGGCCTCGATCAGGGCGAGCAGGAGCGGTTCTCCCGTCAGGGAGGCGGGCAGGTCCTTGTCGCGGCGGAAATCGCGCAGCAGGCGCGACGTGCGCCGTCCGGTGATGCCGTCGATCCGGCTGACGGAATAGCCCGCATCGCGCAGCAGGCGTTGCTGCGCAGCGACCAAGGCCTTGTTGCGGCCATAGTCCGACGGCTCCGTCAGGGTCGTGACCGGCTCGCCCGGGCGGACGGCGAAATAGTCGCGCTCCACCCGGTTGGCGAGGCGGCAATCCTGCGTGGCTTCGGAGGTGAAATCGGCATCGCCGTCGACGCAGAGCGGCGTCGTGCCCTTCCATTCGCGGGCCTCGCCCTGATGGGCGTCGATGCTCTCCGCATAGAGGAAGCGCGGGCCGTTCTGCGGCGTGGTCAGTGCGATGCAGCTGCCGGGCAGGACCATCTCCCAGCCTTTGGCCGAAAGGCCTGCGCCGCGCATGAAGGCGCTCGCGGTCCGGACGACGTAGGAGGTCTCGTTGCAGACCTGCCATTCGGTGGTCTGTCCGGCCAGGGTCGGGTCGGCCGGGACGGTGCGCGTCGGCGGCAGGGACTGGGCGAAGGCCTGCCCCGTGAGGGCCGTGGCAATGCACAGTGCGGTGAGAACACTACGCACGGATCAATGTCCCCGCGCCTTCGTCCGTGAACAGCTCGACCAGCAGGGCATGCGGTCTGCGCCCGTCCAGGATGACGGCGGCCCTTACGCCGTCCGCCACGGCGTCGGTCGCTGTAGCCAGCTTCGGGATCATGCCACCGTGGACCGTGCCGTCCTCGATGAGGGCGTCCACATCGCTCCGCGACAGGTTGGTCAGAAGCGTCCCGTCGCCGTCCAGAACGCCCGCCACATCCGTCATCAGCAAAAGGCGCGATGCCCGCAAAGCGGCTGCCAATGTCCCAGCGGCGGTGTCGGCATTGATGTTGAACCCGGCTCCGTTCTCGTCCGCGCTGATGGGCGAGACGACCGGGATGAACCCTTCGCCGACCAGCGTGCTGAGCACGCGCGTGTCGGTCGCCACGGGAACGCCGGTGAAGCCCAGCCCTTCGCCCTTGGGCGCGGCCGTGATCAGGCGTGCGTCCCGGCCCGACAGGCCGACCGCGCGGCCGCCCGCCTTGTTGATGGCCGACACGATGGATTTGTTGATCGCGCCGCTCAGCACCATTTCCGCGACTTCCACGGTCTCGATGTCGGACACGCGCAGCCCGTCCTTGAAGGTGGACTGGATGTCGAGCCTCTGCAGCATGGAGCCGATCTGCGGGCCGCCGCCATGGACGACGACGGGCCGCACGCCCACCTGCGCCAGCAGGACGATATCGCGCGCGAACGCGTCGGTCAGCTCCGGCGTGCTCATGGCGTGGCCGCCGAACTTCACGACGACGGTCTCGCCGGAATGGCGTTGGATGAAGGGCAGGGCGCGCGACAGGGTGAAGGCGCTGTTCCACCCGGATTCGGGCTTGCGTCTGTCGTGTGTCGGCGTCGTCATGGACGAAACCTATACGGCGTTGTCGGGCAAGGCCAAGCTGGCAATCTCAGCCCGCAGCTCCGCCATGCCGGTGCCTTTCTCCGAACTGGTCAATGCGACCGACGGGAAAGCGGCCGGACGCTTGGCGAGCGCGGCCTGCGTCGCCTCGTGCAGACGCGACAGCTGGCCCTTCTTGGGCTTGTCCGCTTTGGTCAGCACCACCTGGTATGTCACGGCCGTCTCGTCGAGCATGTCCATGAGTTCCAGGTCTACGGGCTTCAGGCCGTGGCGGCTGTCGATCAGCACGAAGACGCGGCGCAGCGTGGCGCGGCCGAACAGGAACTGGCGCGTCAGCTTGGTCCAGGCCTCCACCTTGTATTTGGGCGCCTTGGCGTAGCCGTAGCCCGGCAGGTCCACCAGGTAGAGGCGGCCTTGCGCGTCGAAATAGTTCAACTCCTGCGTCCGGCCGGGCGTGTTGGATGCGCGCGCCAGCCCGTGCTGGTTGGTCAGCGCGTTGATCAACGTACTCTTGCCGACATTGGACCGGCCCGCAAAGCAGACTTCCGGCGGACCCATGGGCGGCAGCGTGTCCAGCGACACGGCCGACTTCACGAAAGTGACGGGCCGGGCGAAGAGAAGCCGGCCGTCCTCGATCAAAGCGGGGTCGGTCTGTGTGCCGTCGGAGCTCACTACTCGGCCGCGTCGACCGGGTCGGGACGGCCCGTGATCTTGCGCAGGAAGGCGTCGACCGGCGTGTCCACATTGTTGCGGCGCGTGATGTACCATTGCTGCAGGAAGCTCAGCACGTTGTTCCAGCACCAGTAGAGCAGCAGGCCCGTCGGGAAGCTGGCGAGGATGAACATGAACAGCCACGGCATCAACTTGAAGATCTTCGCCTGCGTCGGGTCGCCTGTCGGCGGCGTGAGCATGTACATCAGGCTCATGGACGCGCCGTAGAGAATGGCGAGCGGGCCGAGCGCGATGAAGGCCAGCAGGCCCGTCGGGCGCGCTTCGAACGGCAGGAAGCCGAACCCGTTCAGGATAGAGATCGACTCCGGGGCCGCCAGGTCGTCAATGTAGCCGATGAAGGGCTCGTGGCGCAGGTCGATGTCGATGAACACGGCCTTGTAGAGCGCGAAGAACACGAAGATGGTCGGAATGATGGGCAGGCAGCCCGCGGCCGGGTTCACGCCCTCTTTCTTGTAGACGGCCATCATCTCCTGCTGGAGCTTCATGCGGTCGTCCTTGTAGCGCTCCTGGAGCTTCTTCACCTTCGGCATGACCTTCTTCATCTTGGCTTGGCTCTGGTACTGCTTGTTGAACAGCGGGAACATGAGCAGCTTGATGATGAAGGTGAGGGCGAGGATGCCGAGCCCGAAATTGCCGAGCGTGTTGCCCAGCCAGGACAGCAGACGCATGATCGGACGGACCAGAAGGCCCATCGCGCCCCAGTCGATGGCGCGGCTCATGCCGACAATTCCCAGATCATCCTCGTAGCTTTCCAGCACGGGGCGTTCCTTCGCGCCGGCATAGAGGTGGCCGACGGACTGGATGCTGCCGCCGGGCGTCAGCGTCATGGCGTCCGTGACATAGGACGAATCCCACACCGCCTGGCCGTCGACCAGCTTGTGGTCGTAGGTCACCGTCGTGGACATGTCCTGCGGGGCGATGGCGGCATGCAGCCAGTAGCGGTCCGTGATGCCCGCCCAACCGGCCTGTCCGGCATTGGTCCAGCTTTCCTTGACCGTCTTCTTGTAGGTCTGGTCGTGGTAGCTGTCGTCCTGCACCGACACGGGGCCTTCCTGGATGATGAAGAAGTTCAGTAGGCCTTCGGGCAGGTTGATCTGGCGGGCCACGCCGCGCCGCGTCAGTGTGACGGGCTGCGCGCCGTTATTGGTCAGGCGGTCGCTCGCCGTGATGAGGAAGTGCTCGTCGACGGTGAGCGTGCGCTCCACGTCCACGCCCGCCACGGAGGCGCGCAGCACGACCGGCGTGGACGGCGTCAGCCGGTCCCCTGACGCGACGCGCCACTGCGTGTTCAGGCCGAACGGGTCGCCCGCCACGCCGGGCAGGGTCCAGTTGTCGGCGACCAGCGCCGCGCGCACTCCGCCGACCGGCGAGAGCAGTTCGACCTGTCCGTCCGCCGGGTCCAGCGTCTTGTCGTATTCGTTGAGGGTGATGTCGTCGATGCGCGAGCCTGTCGTCAGCAGGCTGCCGCGAATGCCGGGGGCTTCGATCTGGATGCGGTCTCCGCCGAACTGCCCCTGCGCGACCAGCGTTTCGCGGTCCTGGGGCGCGACTGGGACAACGGCTTCCGCGCCGGGAGTTTCGTTGGCGAGACGTTCCAGTTCGGCTTCCGCGTCGGCGCGGGCGGCTTGCTGCGTGGGCAGCACGAACAGGAACCAGTAGGCCATGAACACAATGCCCGACAGCACCATGGCGGTGATGAATCTGCGCTGATCGTCCATAGGGTCGTCGCTCGGCTATCAAGAAGGCGGACGGGGGCGTCCGGTCAGGTGGAAGATCGGGCGGTTTTGCGCCCGGATTTACGGCTGGCGGAGCTTTGCCCCGGAGTGTGTAGCGATTGCAAGGCCCGACGCGCGTCGTTCTTCAGGGTCTCCCATTCCCGGACGGGCGTCCGGTCGCGCGCGATCAGCACATAGTCATGGCTGGGCAGGCCCATCTCCGGCAGCAGCGCGCGGGCGACTTCGCGCAGGCGGCGCTTGGCCCGGTTGCGGATGACGGCATTGCCGATGCGCTTGGTCGCGGTGATGCCGTAGCGAACCTCGCCGTGGGCCGGGTTGGGCCGGCACTGGATCACGACCGCGCCGCGCGCCGCGTAATCCCCGTCCCTCACATACAAAAACTCGGAACGCTGCCGGAGCGTCCCGAGTGAAGCTTTGTCGGTCTGTGTCACGGGCGCGAAAAAGCGCCTATGAGGCCAGTCTACGCGGAGAGAACCTTGCGGCCCTTGGCGCGGCGACGGGCCAGGACCTTGCGGCCGTTCTTCGTCGCCATGCGGGCGCGGAAGCCGTGACGGCGGGCGCGGACAAGGTTGGACGGCTGGAATGTACGTTTCATCGGACTACTCTATTGAAAGATGACGGCCCGCCTGCACATGCGCAGGGGCTGTCGAAATCACAGACGCGGCCATTATTGGGGGCTGTGGATGAAGTCAAGCCGGGCTTTCAGAACACCGGGCCTGACACGTGCGCTCAACATATCGTGAGGGGGCGCGTCGGAACAAGGGGGCCTGGGGCACGCGTTGCGTAGGTCCACTTGACGAAAAGACGACCCCCATGACCTTGACCCCCATGACCTTGCCGACATCCTGCGCGGGCAGACACCTCAAAGCCGCGCTCCTAACGGGCGGCGTGCTGGCTCTGGCCGCTTGCGGCGGAACGGCGACGCCCGTCACGGAAGCCATCACCACGGGACGCACAGTGTCTGCCCCGGCGGAGGCGCAAGCCGTGGTGGCGGCCTACGAAGCCGTCCTGCAGGCCCGCATCGTGGACGGACCTCAAGGCCTCACGACGTTCGACTATGCGGCTGCGGCGGCGGACGGGGACCTGGAGGCCATCAAGGCCTACACCGCCCATCTGGCCGCGCAGACGCCGTCCACGATGAGCGACGACGAGGCCGTCTCCTACTGGGCGAACCTCTACAACGCGCTGACATTGCAGGTCGTGCTGGAGAATTACCCGGTCGAGACGATCAAGGACATCGGTGCGGGCGGCCCTTGGAAATCGCCTGTCGTGAACGTGGAAGGCCGCACCCTGACCCTCGACGATATCGAGCACGGCACGATGCGCGCGCAGTTCCCGTCGCCCTATATCCACTACATGGTCAATTGCGCCTCGGTCGGTTGCCCGAACCTGCGGCCAACGCTCTGGTCGGCGCAGACGCTGGAAGCGGACCGCAACGCGGCCGCGAACGCCTTCATCAACAGCCCGCGCGGAGCGAGCGTGGACGAAGGGGAGGGCGAGATCGACGTGTCGAGCCTCTACAAATGGTTCAAGGAGGACTTTGGCGGCAGCGAGGAAGGCATCATCGCCCACCTGTCCGACCATGCCACCGGAGAGCTCGCACAGGTCATCGCGGCCGGCGCGGAAATCGATGATTACGACTATGACTGGTCTCTTAACGCTCCCAATAAAGGCTAGGATGTGAAAGAGTGGACCTCACGGTCCAATTCACGCTGGCTCTCGTTCATGTGAAATCCCGTGTAGGGCGGTCCGACCCCGGCCCTGCTACAGGGTCTGCGAATGAAGGGAGCCGGTCGGTTCCCGAAGACAGACCTGAAGACAGGATACGACACATGTTCAAGCCCCTCCTCGCCCCGCTCCTTTCCGGCGTCATGGTGGCCGCCCTTGCAGCGGCCACCCCGGCCCTCGCCGCCTCCCCCGACAAAAGCATGACCAAGGACGCCATGAGCCAGAACGCGCAGAAAGCCATGACCGACGCCGCCGAAGTCCGCGCCTATGCCGACGTCTTGTCGCGCAATCTCACGCCGGGCGCGAACGGCATCCTGCTGTTCGATTACGCCGCCGCCAAATCCAATGGCGACCACGCGGCCATCAAATCCTACATCGCCCACCTGGCCGCGCAGACGCCGTCCACGATGAGCGATGACGAAGCGGTCTCCTACTGGGCGAACCTCTACAATGCGATCACGCTGGACGTGGTGCTGGACGACTATCCGATCAAATCGATCCGCTCGCTCGGCCCGTTCACGACCGGCCCGTGGAAGCGCGACGTCGTCACGGTCGAAGGCAGGCTGCTGAGCCTTGACGCGATCGAGCACGACATCATGCGCGTCGATTTCGCCAGCCCCTACGTCCACTACATGGTCAATTGCGCCTCCATCGGCTGCCCGAACCTGTCCAACACGCTGTGGCGCGCCGAGACTCTGGAAGAAGACCGCGTCCGTGCGGCGGAAAGCTTCATCAACTCCGACCGCGGCGTGAAGCTCGACGACCGGGGGCGCATCGCCGTCTCCAAGATCTACAAATGGTTCGACGAGGATTTCGGCGACGGCGAAGCGGGCCTGCGCGCCCACCTCGCCAAGCACGCCAAGGGCGAGCGCCTCGAGGCCCTCACTTCGGGCGCGCGTTTCAAGGGCAGCCACTATGATTGGGACCTGAACCAGCCAGGCTAGAGCCGCAGGCCTTCCTTTTCCAGATTGACCGAGACCGAAACATCATGACCGACCTCACCGCCGACACCTCCATCGAAGCGCCTGCATCCACGCCCAAGCCCCTGTGGAGGCGTCTTCTGCCCTTCGCCGTCGTGCTGGGCGGGTTGGCTCTCGCCCTGTCGCAAGGGTGGCACACCTACCTGACGCCGTCCGCCCTGGGCGAGAACGCCGTCTATCTGAACACGCTGGTCCAAGAGAATTTCGTGCTGGTCCTGTTGGCCTTCATCGCCATCTACGCCCTGGCGACGACCTTCATGGTCCCGGCCAGTGCGTTGACCATCGGCGGCGGCTTCCTGTTCGGGCTGAGCATCGGCACGCCCGCCACGGTCATCGGGGCGACACTCGGCGCCTCCGTTCTGTTCCTGGCGGCGAGAAGCTCCATCGGGGCCGCGCTGAAAAGCGTCGCCGGGCCGTTTCTCGGCAAGATGGAAAAAGGGTTCAACGAAAACGCCCTGTCCTACATGTTCACCCTGCGCCTGATCCCGGTCTTTCCCTTCGCCGTGGTCAATATCGCCCCCGCCATTCTGGGTGCGAAGTTCCGCGACTACGTCATTACGACCTTCTTCGGGATCATTCCCGGGACTCTGGCCTATACCTGGATCGGCGCGGGCCTGCGCGGCACGCTGCTCGACGCGGCGGAAGCGGGTGAAACCGTGGATGTCGGTGCGCTTGTCAGCGCGGCCGCCGCCAACCTCATCCCGGCCTTCTTCGCCCTGGCCGCCGTCGCGATGATCCCCGCCCTCTACAAGAAATTCTTCAAGAAACAGGCGGCCGCCGCCTGATCCGGCGCCGCCTGCGAACCCTTCCCAGAAAGACAAGACCATGACCGCCGTGACCTTCGACGCCGTCGCTTCCGACGACACACCCGCTACCGCTCAAACGACAAAGGATGCGCCTTCCGCAGCCGCCCAGAAAACCGTCCACACCGTCGACCTCTGCGTCATCGGCGCGGGCTCGGCAGGGCTGTCGGTGGCTTACGGGGCCTCGCATCTGGGCCGCTCGGTCGTGCTGTTCGAACGCGAAAAGATGGGCGGCGACTGCCTGAACACGGGTTGCGTGCCGTCCAAGGCGCTGATCAAGGCCGCCAAGGTCGCCCATGACCGCCGCCATGGTAGCGAATACGGCATTGCGCCGTCCGAACCGGACATCGACTTCGAGGCCGTGAAAGCCCACGTCCAGGGCGTGATCGACCAGATCGCCCCGGTCGATTCGGTGGAGCGCTATTCCGGCTTCGGCGTCACCGTCATCCAGGAGGATGCCCGGTTCGAGGACGAGCGCACCGTTGTTTCCGACACCCACATCGTGCGCGCCAAGCGTATCGTCATCGCGGCGGGCTCGCGCGCCAACGTCATTCCGATCCCCGGCATGGACGAGGTGGACTATCTGACGAATGAGAGCATCTTCCACGTGGACCGCCTGCCGGAACATCTGATGATCATCGGGTCGGGTCCCATCGGGCTCGAAATGGGCCAGAGCTTCCGCCGTCTCGGCTCCGACGTGACCATTATCGACATCGCCGAACCGCTGGGCCGCAACGATGCGGACCACGCCAAGGTGCTGATCGACCAGCTGAAGAGCGAAGGCGTGGTTTTCCGCGCGCCCGCCAAGACCAAATCCGTCAGCCAGGACGCGGACGGCAAGATCACCGTGCACTTCGAGGACGGCGAACCGCTGGTCGGCTCGCACCTGCTCATGGCGGCGGGCCGTGCGCCCAACGTCGAAGGGCTGGAGCTGGAAAAGGGCGGTGTCACCTATGACCGCCGCGGCATCGAGACCGACGCCGCCCTGCGCACGTCCAACAAGCGCGTCTATGCCGCTGGCGACATCGCGGCGGGCAAGGGCGGCCTGACCCACGCGGCGGGTTTCCACGCGTCTGCCCTGATCAAGAACCTCTACTTCCTGCCGCCGGGCCTGGGCGGAAAGTTCGCCAAGGCGACGACCAACCGCATGCCTGCCGTGATCTACACCCAGCCCGAACTGGGCACGATCGGCGCAGGCCCCGACGAAGCGGCCAAGACCTTGCACTTCGAATTCGATGAGAACGACCGCGCCATCGCCGAGCGCTCCACTCTGGGCGGCGTGAAGCTCTACCTCGACGACAAGAGCAAGCTGATCGGCGCGAGCGTCGTCGGCGAACAGGCGGGCGAAATGATCAATACGATCAGCCTCGCCATGGCGGGCGGCCTGAAGCTCTCGCAGATCACCTCGATGATCAGCCCTTACCCGACCCGTACGGAAGCCGTGAAACGCGCCGCCTCCAGCCATTTCACCGATACCGTCTTCAGTCCCAAGACCAAAGCGCTCTCGGGCTTCTGGACGAAGTTCCAGTAGGGCTGCACGCGCCACGAAACTTTAATACCGCGCGCCGTCCGGGCGCGCTATAGCGGCGGGGATGACGGACACGCCCACACTCCGCCGACCCCTGATCCCTTACGCGTTTGCGCGCCAACACGGCGTGATCGTGCTGCCCGGCGATGACGGCTCGCCCTTCCTGGTCCACAGGCCGGGCGCTGCGCGCGACGCCCTGATTGAGGCCCGCCGCGTCGTCGGGCGGCCCTTGCGGCGCGAAGCCCTGTCCCCCGAAGCGTTCGAGCAGAAGCTCTCCGGTCTCTACGCGCAAGCCGATCTGGCGGGGGCCTCCGAAGACGCGCTCGGCGCCCCGCAGGATCTCTCGGCGCTGGCGGACGGCCTGCCGCGCACCTCGGACCTGCTCGACAGTTCGGACGATGCGCCGATCATCCGCCTGATCAACGGCGTGTTGCAGGAAGCCATCCGGGCGCGCGCGTCGGACATCCATATCGAACCTTATGAAGAACGCCTCGCCGTGCGTTTCCGTATCGACGGCACCCTGTCCGAAGCGCTTTCGCTTCCCGCCCGGCTCGCGCCCGCGCTCACGTCGCGCGTGAAGGTGATGAGCCGCCTGGATATCGCGCAGAAACGCATCCCGCAGGACGGCCGCTTCTCGCTGAACCTCGGCGAGCGCGGCATCGACCTGCGGGTCTCGACCCTGCCGTCGCGCCACGGCGAACGGGTCGTGATGCGCATCCTGGAAAAGGACAATCAGCGCATGACGCTGGACGAGCTCGGCATGGAGCCTGGCGTGATGGAGAGCTTCGCTTCCGCGCTGGCCCGGCCCAACGGCATCATCCTCGTCACGGGTCCGACGGGTTCGGGCAAGACGACCTCGCTCTACGCGGCCCTGTCGCGGCTCAATGACGGCTCGCGCAACATCCTCACGGTCGAGGACCCGGTGGAGTACGCGCTGGACGGGATCGGCCAGACGCAGGTGAACAACGCCGTGGGCATGAGCTTCGCGGCCGGCCTGCGCGCCATTCTGCGCCAGGACCCGGATGTGGTCATGGTCGGCGAGATCCGCGATCCCGAAACGGCCGAGATCGCCGTGCAGGCCTCCCTGACGGGCCACCTCGTGCTCTCCACGGTCCACACCAATTCCGCCGTCGCCAGCGTCGCGCGCCTGCGCGACATGGGCGTGGAGCCGTTCCTGCTGTCCTCGACCCTGACGGCCCTCGTTGCGCAGCGCCTGGTCCGGCGTCTGTGCGAAGCGTGCAAGGAACCCTATCATCCGGGCGAGGCGGAACTGGCCGAATTGGGTCTTCATAGCCCCGCGACTTTCTACAAGCCGGTCGGGTGCCCGCAATGCTCCGGCGTGGGATATGTCGGACGGCTGGGTCTTTATGAAATCGTTCCGATGGACGAGACACTGCGCGGCCTGATCCACCAAGGCGCGTCAGAAGCCGTGATGAGCGCCCATGCGTTCGCGAACCGCAAGACGCTGCTGGCCGACGGGGCGGAGAAGGTCGCGGCGGGACTGACGAGCAGTGACGAGGTGCTGCGGGTCTGCCGGACGGATGAGGTTTGATGCAGCGTCCGCGTGAGACTAGAACTGTTGTGCTCGCGCCGGGAATTTCCCTTCGTGTCCTTTGGGACGCGCCACTGCGTGGGTATTTGCGACGCCGCGCTTCGCGCGCCTTAGACCCCTTACGGGGACGCAAATCCGTGGGGCTAGATTAAGGCGATGGAGGCGTTTGATTATTCAGCGTTGGATGCCACCGGCACCCGCCGCAAGGGCACGCTCATGGCCGCGTCTGCCCGCGCGGCGCGCGACCAGCTGCGCACGCGCAGCCTCACCCCCGTCGACATCAAGCCGTCGCGCCAGAAATCCGTCAGTGCGGGCGAGAAGGCCGCGTCCGCCTCGGGGCGCATCAAACGCCCGCAGATCACACGCGCGGCCCGGCAGCTGGCCATCCTCATCTCCGCCGCCACGCCCGTCGAAGACGCGCTGCGCATTACGGCGCTGCAGTTCGAGCGCTCGCGCCTGCGCGGCGTGCTGCTGGATGCACGCGCCAAGGTGATGGAAGGCGCGCGCCTGTCCGAAGCGCTGGCCCGCCATCCCGACGTGTTCGATCCGCTGACGACGGCCATGGTCGCCGCCGGGGAGACGGCCGGGCAGCTCGGCCCCGTGCTGGAACGCCGGGCCGATGACATGGAAGCCGCCGACGCCGTGCGCCGCAAGGTGGTCGGCGCAACGGCCTATCCGGTCCTGCTGCTGGCCATCGCATTGATCGTGACGGTCATCCTTCTGACCCTTGTCGTGCCCAAGGTGGCCGAACAGTTCGTCATCTTGGGCGAGCAGCTGCCCGCCTTGACCCGCGCGACCATCGCGGCATCGGAATTCCTGCAGGCATACTGGCTTGTCCTTCTGGGCGTCATCGCGGCCGCATGGGGACTCTTCGCCGTGTGGAAGCGCACGGAAGGCGGACGGTTGCGCTGGGACGCGTTGAAGCTGCGCCTGCCCGTGCTGGGCCGTGTGATCCGCAACCTCGAATCCGCCCGCTTCTCCCGCACGATCGCCGGGCTGATCTCCGCCGGGACGCCTGCGCTCGCCGCCATGGAGACGGCGCGCCATACGCTGCGCAACCGCGTGATGCGAAACGCCGTGTCCGAAGCGACCGAC
>CAYULR010000006.1:0-12322 GCA_964445685.1 uncultured Algimonas sp. | reverse complement strand
GCGCTGAAGCGCACGTCCGTCTTCCCGCCGCTCGTCGTGCAGATGGTCCAAGGCGGCGAGGTCTCCGGCCAGACGGGCGAGATGTTCGCCAAATCGGCGGATTATCTGGAAAACGAGTTCGAAGCGGCCACGCAGCTCTTTCTCAGCCTGCTCGAGCCTGCCATCATCATCGTGCTCGGTGGCATTGTGCTGCTCGTCGCCGCCGCCATATTCATGCCCATCCTGCAGCTCAACACGCTCAGCTTCTAGGAGTGACCCTCGTGCACACAACCCCGGACCAGACCGCCCGCCACATGGAAGACGGCTTCACCCTGACCGAAGTCCTCGTCACCATGGCCATCATCGGGCTCCTTGCGACGGGCGTGGTGCTCGCCGTGCTGCCGCGCCTGGGCGATGCCTCCGTGACCAAGGCCAGGGCCGACATCGCCTCCTTCGAAACCGCGATCGCCTTCTACCGCCTGGACCATTTCAAATATCCCGACGAACAGGCCGGGCTGGCCGCATTGGTCGAGGCCCCGGCGGGCGTGGACGCGGACAAGTACCCCGAAGAAGGCTATATCCAGCAGTTGCGCGACGACCCGTGGGGCAACCCCTACATCTACCGCAATCCAGGCGAGTTCGGTCCCTACGACGTGCTGAGCTACGGCGCGGACGGTGCGGAAGGCGGAGACGGAGCCGATGCCGATATTGGCAACTGGCAGTAGACCCGCGCGCAGCGACGCCGGGTTCAGCCTGGTCGAACTGCTCGCCGTCATGGCGGTGCTGTCGCTGATGGTGGGCGCGGTCGTGCTGTCCTGGCCCGCCGCGCGAAGCCCTGCGGATCTGGACAGCGAAGCCATGGCCGCACAGCTTTCCCGCTTCGTCGACGACGGCTCCGCGCTAGGCGAGATGCGCGCGCTCGGTGTCAGCGAAGACGGCGTGGTCGCCTTCCGGCATGACGGTCTGGCCTGGCAGGAAGCGGCCGTTCTGCCTTGGCCGGAGACAGTTCGCATCCGGTTCGAGCGCGCAGGCACGCGCGCGGACTTGCCGGAGGCAGCCACACCGGACTTGCTGTTCGAACCCTTCGGGGCCGTGCCCGACTTCACGCTCGTGCTGGGCGGACGCGGGGTGGAATACCGCATCGGATCGGATGACTGGGGACGGATCGTCCGCAGGCAGGAATCGTGACGTCCGGTTTTGCGGACAAGGATGGGGGCTTCACCCTTGTCGAGGTGCTGGTCAGCCTCGCCATCTTCAGTCTTGCGATCGTCGGATTGAACCGGGCGGCCACGCTGGCCGTGACGGGGACTGGCACGTTGCAGACGCGCACCCATGCGGGCTTCGTCGCGGAGAATGCGGTCGTGCTGTCGCGCTTGGAACCGCTGCGCGTCGGGACCGAACGGCGCGAGGCCGAATCCGGCGGCATGGATTTCGAGGTGGACGTGGAAACGGTCCGAACGGAACAAGCCGATTTCTACGAATTACGGGTGCGTGTGCGCGAGGCCGGGCAGGACCGCGTCGTGTCCGAACGTCGCGCCTTCCGGCACGAGGCGCCGGGTCCCCAGCAGGCGAGCGGCCTGTGAACGATTGCCAGAAGACCGCGCGCGAAGACGGCTTCACCCTCGTCGAAGTGCTGATCTCGATGCTGATCTTCTCGCTGATCAGCGTCGGTGCACTGGTCGCCTTGTCCGCCACGTTGGAGGCCCGTGACCGCTCCCAAGCGCGGCTGGTAGAGATCGAAGCGCTGGCGACGGCGCGGCGCGTCATGGCGGACGACTTCGCGGCCATGGTGCGGCGGCAGAACCGGGACGGATTGGGCGGGCTGGTCGACAATAGCTTCCAAACGATCCGGCAGGATGCATTCGAACTGACCCGCCGCGCCCGGGCCAACCCGGACGGGCGTTTCCCGCGCGGCGACTTGCTGCGCGTGTCGTGGCGCGTGGACAATGGGCGGTTGGTCCGCGGGTTCCTGCCGCACGAAAACCCGGCACAGATCGCGGATCCCATCGACCGCGTCATCCTGGACGGGGTAGACGCTATGGACCTCGAACCCGTCTTTTCCGATGGAACCCGGAACGCGTCTCTCCGGGGACAGTTTGGCGGCTCCCTGTCGGCGGACGCGCTTCTACTTATCGAGGGCGGAATCTCGATCACGCTGACGCATTCGAACGGCACGACCACACGCCATGTCTTCGAGCTGCCTGGTGCGTAGCGCTCATGGCGAGACCGGAACGGTGCTGCTCAGCACGCTGCTCGTGCTCAGCCTGATGAGCGCGGTCGCCTTGGCCTTGTTGGCCGCCGTGCGTGTGTCTGTCGAACGCAGCGCACAGCTCGACGCCACAGCCCAGGCCGACCTGTATGCGCGCGGCGCGGGCGATTTCGTGGCCAGTCAGGTCGGCGCTCTGGCCGGTGTCGATGCGGACATTCTCAATGTACGCTTGCAGGATTCGGAAACGATCACTCTTCCGTTCGAAAACGGGGCGATCCAGGTGGTTGTGTCGGACGGGTCGCACTGCCTATCCCTGTCCGGCGACCCCGAACCCCTGCAGCCCCGCTTCGAAGCCTTGATGCAGGGTCTGGGTGTCGATCCCGCCCGTGCGGCCCGTATCGCGGCCGCGACGTCGGACTGGGTCGATCCCGACAGCCAGACCCGGCCCGGCGGGGCGGAGGACGGGGTCTATCTGGGCCGTACGGTGGAACGCGACGGCATCGGCCCGCACCGCACCGCCAACGTGCCTTTCCAGTCCGTGGTGGAACTGCGCGCGGTGGACGGCATGGACGAGCCGCTGTTCCAGACGCTGCTGCCGCATCTCTGCCTGGGCACGCCGGGGGCGGAGCCCCGCTTCAACATCAACACGGCGCGCACCGAACACGCGCCTGTTCTGGTCGCCGTGACCGGTGTCGGGCAGCAGGGCGGGCAGGCGGCGCTGGAGCTTATCGAGACCCGCCCGCCGGACGGCTACACGGAGGCGAGCTTCCTGGCGGCGTTCGAACGGGTCGGCCTTCTGGATGCGGAAGGCGCGAATCCGTCGCGCGTCACCTTCGGTCCGCACCGCATCACGGCGGAAACGACCGTGCGTTTCGGCACGGCGCGGCGTTTGCAGTTTCTCGCCTTCGAAGGGGTGGACACGAACCGTCCGGCGCTTTCATACCGGAGCTGGGGCGCGGAGGAGTTTCCGTCCCTGGCCTGGGCGCGGCTGGCGGCGGGCAATGCGACCAACCGGGAGGGAAGCAGGCCGTGACCGACACCGTTTTCATCCTGCCTGGATATCCCGATGGCGAGGCCATGATCGTGCGCCGGAGCGGCTCGGTGCAGCGCGGCCCGCGCGCGGAACTCGCTCCGTCGCTGGACGGGACGCACGCCCTGCTCCTGCCGGGGCAGCAGGTCCGGGCCTTCGCAACCCCGTTGCCCGACAAGGTTCGTGGCGCGGACCGGATCAATGCGGCACGTTTCGCCCATGAAGACCGGATCGCGTCCGACCTCGATGCGCTCCACATCGTGTTGGGAACACAAGACGGCGACGGCAACGTCCCCACGCTAATGGTCTCGCCCGGCGACATGGACGATGCGCTGGCGGATAATGACCCCCGCGCCGTCTTTGCCGATTTCGATGCACTCGCGGGCGCAGGCCCCGATCCCATCTCGCTCCTGGAGCGGGTCGTCTTGCCCGGAAAGTTGGGCGAAGCGGTGGATGCGGACTGGGCGGACGCGCCAGGCCTCAGCCTCGGAGATGCGGATCTTGCCCGGGCGCTGTTCGCGCGCCTCGATGCCGGCGAAGCGCTCGACTTACGCAGCGGACCCTACCGCCGCCGTATCCAGGTCCAGGCCGGACCCTGGGCCCGCATTGCGGCCGTGGCCTTGACTTGCGTGGCTCTGGGCACGGGGCTGGGCCTTGCCGATGCCCGTGCCAAGACGGTCCAGGCCGACGCGCTCAGGGCGGAGGCTGCCGCGCTCTACACCCAGGCCACCGGACAGGCCGCGCCGGACAATATCGCCCGCGCGGCCAGCCGCGCCGCACCGGCGGACACCGACCCGGCGGCGTTTCTCGCCCTGTCCGACCGGCTGTTCGCCACATTGGCCACGCAGCCCGATGTGCGGGTCGAACGGATGTCCTTCGATGTGACGGAGAACTCGCTCCGCCTGCGCCTTATCTATCCCGGCTTCGAGGCCGCAGGCGCGCTGGAGCGCGCAGCCCTCGGTGTTGGCGCGACGTTGACCACGGGCGGCGTGCGCGAACAGGGCGGACGCTATGTCGGCGACGCGGCCTTCAGCCTCGCTTCGGGAGACGGGGCATGAGCGGGCTCATGACGTGGTGGAACGGCCGCGAGCCGCGCGAGCGCATGCTACTGTCCGTGCTGGCGGTCGTCGCCTCGCTTTTCGCGCTTGTCTTCCTGCTCGTGCTGCCCCTCCAGTCGGCCAGCGCCCGTGCGGATGCGGCGCTGGAGCGCGCCCGCGCGGACCGGCTCGCGGTTTCGCGTCTTCCCAGCACGACCCAGGCGGCGGGGCAGGCGCGCTCCGCCTTCGACAGGACGGCGCTCGTGGGCACGGCGAGGGCGAGAAACGTCCGGCTCACCCGTGTCCAGCCCGATGCGGATGGCAGCCTGTCGGTCTGGATCGACGATACGCAGACGGCGGCGCTCTACGGCTTTTTCGAGGATTTGCTGGGCAGTTACGACGCCACGCTGGAACGGGTGATCATCAGCGCGGACGGAAACGGACAGCTGAGCGCGCAGTTCGTGGTGCGGTAGTTTGCATCTCCCGCTGTCGTGGGAGTCCGTTCGCTAGCGCTCCCAGAGAAGATTCCGAACGGAGGTCGGACCGGGCTAGGCGTATTTCTCACCCAGATAGACCCGGCGCACATCCTTGTTCGCCCGGATCTCCTCCGGCGTGCCTTCGAACAGCGCCTCGCCCTGAAACAGGATGCTCGCCCGGTCCACGATGTCGAGCGTTTCGCGCACGCGGTGGTCCGTGATGAGGATGCCGATGCCGCGCTGTTTCAGATAGAGCACGAGCTCCGAAATATCGG
Source organism: uncultured Algimonas sp. (assembly GCA_964445685.1). Lineage (GTDB taxonomy): Bacteria > Pseudomonadota > Alphaproteobacteria > Caulobacterales > Maricaulaceae > Litorimonas. The sequence goes on along the minus strand of CAYULR010000006.1, from coordinate 7,316 downwards.
CGATGGCGATGGGGTCGATGCCGGTAAACGGCTCGTCCAGCAGGATGAAGCTGGGGCGGGACGCCAGCGCGCGGGCAATCTCCACCCGGCGGCGTTCCCCACCCGACAGCGCCAGCGCAGGCGATTTGCGGATGTGGCCGATATTGAGCTCGTCGAGCAGCGCGTCGACATTGTCGTCCCACTTGCTCTTGTCCTTCTCGGTCAGCTGCACGACCGCCTTGATGTTTTCCTCGACGGAGAGACCTCGGAAGATGCTCTGCTCCTGCGGCAGGTAGCCCACGCCGAGCCGCGCGCGCTGGTACATGGGCAGGCCGGTAATATCTTGCCCGTCCAGCGTGATGGACCCCCGGTCGGCCTCGATCAGGCCCATGATCATGTAGAAGCTGGTCGTCTTGCCCGCCCCGTTGGGACCCATCAGCGCGACCACTTCGCCGCGCTGCACGGTCAGGGTGATGTCCTTGACGACGACGCGGCCCCGGTAGGCCTTGCCGATATTGTTCGCGGCCAAGCCCGTCGCGGGCGGCGCGGCCGGAGCGGTGCTCGGCGACAACGCGGATTGGTCGGTCGGATGCGGGCTGCTGGCGAGCGCGCTCGGGTCGAGAGTGTCCGTCATGGTGCGGGCCTAGCTGTCGGCGGGGGCCGCTTCGGGCGTGTTCTTGATCAGGATGGCCACGCGACGCTGCGGTCCGCAACGGCGGCCTTCACAATCGGACACGACGCGGGCCGTGCGCGTGGCGAGCTCGTAGATCAGCCGCGTGCCGCGTACGACGCTGTCTTCCTGCGTCAGGATCACGTCGCCCGTGACGGTGAATGTGTCTTCCGCCGCCGTGTAGACGCCCTGTTCGCCGCGCACTTCCTGGTCCGGCGTGATGTAGAAGAAGTTGCCCGTCGCGACGATGCGTTCGATGTCGCCCACGCCTGTGCCGACGGACGGTGTGGCGTCGCCGTTGGAGCCAGCCGGGCGGGAGTAGATGACCATCTTGTCGGCCAGGATGCGCACGCCGTCCTGGCGCGCATCGACCTGGCCCGTCAGCGTGGTCACGCCCTTGGAGCTTTCCGCGTCGTCGGCATAGAGTTCGATATTGCCTCCGGCGGCGCCTGCGAACTGCGCGAAAGACGGTGTGGCGATGGACAGGACCGCGAAGAGTCCGGTCGCGAAAGAGGCGGCTGCGTTCATGCGTTGCGTCCTAGTTGCCGAGCACGATGCGCGTGCGGCGGTTGGTGTCGCAGTCTCTGCCCTGGCACTGGCCGGAGAACCGGATGGTCTCCGTCACTGTGTCATAGACGAGGCGATCGGTCGAGACCGTGTTGCCGTCCGGTTGCGCGACGCGGACATCGCCCGTCACGGTCATGACGGAGTCCTCGCGCAGGTAGACGCCCCGGTCGCCCGTCACGTCGTTGGCATCGGATTTGTAGCGGAAATTTCCGTCCGCGATGATCTCGCGCACCGCGCCCAGCCGGATGGAACCGGCCGACTCCACGGAGGCTTCGTCGCGCAGGATGCGCATGTCGTCGGAGTAGATGGTGGAATCGTCCTGCTCCACCACCACGTCGCCGTCCAGATCGGTTGTCCCGTCGCGGTAGAGCGCGGTCTGCGCTTTGATGCGGATCGGGCCGTCGCCGTCGAAGCCGAAGATCGGTGTCTCGCCGTCCTCGGCCGTGGTCTGCGCGTTGGCGTCGCGGTTGATGACGCCGCTCATTCCGCCCGTGAAGGCGAAGGTGCGGTAATTGTCGGTGATCTCGTAGGACTGGCCGCTGACCTCGCCGAAATTGCCCGTGCAGCGTATCGGTTCGTCGCCCACGATGCGCTTCTCCTGCGGGTAGATGCGCGCGTGGGTCGTGGTGCAGCTATAGCCGTCATCCGTGTTCAGGATGACGTCCTTGCGCGTGCCGTCTTCCAGTGTCTTATCCGTACGCAGGTCGAGAATCTTCTCCACGCTGTCGTAAGTGCCTGTGTCGGCGCGCACGAAACTGCTGGCCGTGCCTTCCGCGCGGACGAACTCCAGCACAGGCTCGACGAGCGAGACTTCGGTGCGGTTTTCCAGCTGGCGGGTGGCGGTCGCGGACGTCAGGTAGAAGGGCAGGCTGTCGGAAGTGCGTCCGCTATATTTCGGCTTGATCATGCGCACCGATGTGTCGGGATGGTCCTCGATAACCACCTCGCTTCCCTGCGTGGCGAAGTAGAAGACCAGCAGCGCGATCAGCGCCACCGAGGCTCCGATCAAGCCGCGCCGCACCAGCGCGATGCGTTGCGTGTGCTTGCGCGCCGCTTCCAGGGTGAGGGTGCGCTTCGGCTCCCACAGGCCCAGCGCATCGCTGGCCGCGTGGGACCGTGTCGGTAAACCGGGTTGAGAGGACAAATCAGCCATGTCGCCGCGTGCCTTAAGCCAAGCGCGCGCTTTTGGGTAGGGGTGGCACGCGTCGATGAGGGCTTTGTAAGACTGGGGCGTTTTCCGGCCGCCCGGAGGGCTTGTCCACAGGAGTCCGCAAAGAAATAGGAATTTTTTCTTCCCTTTTATGTTCGCTTTATGTTCTAAGCCGCGAACCGCGCGTCCGTTATTGGGCTCGGACCGCGCGCTTGGACGACCAGAGGACGGAAGACACCCCGTGCGCAAGCCCGACACGATCAGACATCTCTACCTGGATTTCGACAGCTTCTTCGCGAGCTGCGAGCAGCAGCGCAGACCCGAACTGCGCGGTCGTCCCGTGGGCATCACCCCTACGGCAGGCCGCGACGGCATGGGGTCCGGCGGCGTGATCGCAGCCTCCAAGGAGGCGAAAGCGGCCGGGGTCGGCGGTGTGTTCGCGCAGCGGGACGCGCTGAAGATCTGCCCCGACATGGTCTTCATCCCGCAGGACCCGAGCTACTACCGCAAGATGCACCACCGCGCGCAGGCGTCGATCAAGCGCGTCCTGCCGATCGAGAAAGTCATGTCGATCGACGAGCTGTCCTGCCGTCTTGGCCCCAAGGAAATCGAAGACCCGCTGGGCGTGGCGAGACGGATCAAGGCGGAGTTGGCCGCTGGCGTCGGGGAGGCGGTGACGGCGTCGATCGGCTTCGCGCCCAGCCGCCACATCGCCAAGATCGCCTGCAAGGAGGACAAGCCGGACGGCGCGACGGTGTGGCGGCCCGAAGACCTGCCGGATGCCATGCTGCACATTCCGCTCGGCGGCGTGCCGGGCATCGGCGAGGGCATGTTGAGCCGTCTGGGCGGCGTGGGCATAACGGATATGGCGGGCCTGCTCGCCACGTCGCCGAAACAGCTCCGGCGCATCTGGGGCAGCGTCGCGGGCGAGCGGTTCTGGCAGGCCATGCAGGGGTACGATGTGGGGCCGCCCAACAGCAAACGGTCCATGATCGGCCACGGCCGCGTCCTGCCCGCCGCGTGGCGCGGTCTGGACGAACCCTATGGGTGCGCGCGCATGTTGCTGACGAAGGCCGCGCGGCGCGTCCGTCGCGAAGGCTTCCGGGCCAGCAATCTGTATGTCTCGCTGAAGATACGCTTGAAGCCTGGCGAGGAGCCGCTGCGCTGGGCGGACTCGACCGACCTGCACGGCGCCAATGACGACCGCACCTGCCTCATGGCGCTGGACCGCATCTGGATGCCGTTGAAGCGCAAGACCGCGCAGTTGCCGTTCCTGAACATCGCCCACATCATGGTCAGCTTTTCCGGATTGGAGCGCGACGATGGGCGGCAGTTCGACCTTTGGGCGACGGACAGTGCGGAGCGCAGGCGCTGGGAGCGCGTCACGGAGATCGTCGACGCGGTGAACCTCGCCGCCAACCGCTCCATGATCACGGTCGGGCCGTGGACGCCTCCGCCGGGCGGCAATGCGGGCGGCAAGATCGCCTTCACCCGCGTCCCGGAAGCGGAAGATTTCTGGGAGGACGGCCGATGAGCTGGAAGGCCCGATGAGCTGGAAGGAAAGCCTGCAGCTTTCCGACCTGTCCCACCCCGAGCGGATCGAGATGATCTGCGGGGGCTGCGGCCATGTGACGAAAATCCTGCCGGGCGACCCGCTCATCGAGCGTTACGGCCATCTCTATCTGGACGAGTTGGAGCGGCGCGCGCGGTGCAGGAGGCGCGCGCTGCGGGGGCGGAGCGGTGGGTGCGACGCGCCGATGGAGCTGTTGCTCTGCAGCAATGCGGAGACGCATGCTTTCCAGGCGGGGATCGCCTGAAGCGGGTCTAGTCGCGCTTACGCATGCGGTGGCTGAAGATGTCGACTTCGTCCCAACCCATCAGGTCGAGGCGGCACCGCGTATTCAGGAAGTCGAAGCAGCCTTGCGCCACGTCCAGCCGGCCTTCGCGGATCAGCCGTGCCGTGAGGATGGTTTTCAGCCGGTGCAGGTGCAGAACGTCGGACGCCGCATATTCCAGCTGCGCAGGCGTCAACTCGTCCGCCGCCCAGTCGGACGATTGCTGCTGCTTTGACAAGTCCACGCCGAGCAGTTCCTTGCACAAATCCTTCAGCCCGTGGCGGTCCGTGTAGGTCCGCACGAGGCCGGACGCGATCTTGGTGCAGAAGACGCCGTTCGTATCCAGGCCGAGATCGCGCTGCATGATGGCGACGTCGAAGCGGGCGAAGTGGAAAATCTTGGTGCACTCGCCATTGGCCAACAGCGCCTTGAGGTTCGGCGCGTCATAGGCGTTGCGGTCCATCTGCACGATATGGGCGTCGCCGTCTCCGGCGGACAGCTGGACGAGGCAGAGCTTGTCGCGCACGAGCGAGAGCCCCTGCGTTTCCGTGTCGATGGCGACGGCGCGTCCGAAGTCGATGCCGTCCGGAAGGTCGTGTTTGTGGAGGTGAATGGTCATCGGGACCGCCTAATGGAGAGGGCGCGCGACAACAATGGCCGATTTTCGGCGGCAGGCGTCCGGGGTGCATGCTAGCGGGGAGGCATGAAGACCGTGACGAGTTCGAAACAACCGACCGACCGCGAGGTCTATGACGCCTTCCTGGCGCGCGCCGAGCCCGTGGGGCCCCTGGCCGACGCCATGCTGTGCGTGAAGACGACGGGCATCTTCTGCCGGAGCGGATGTCCCGCCCGCGCGCCGAAGTTCGAAAATTGCGAGGTCTTGCCCAGTGCCGAAGCCGCGCTGCGCGCCGGATACAGGGCCTGCAAGCGTTGCCATCCCGCAGGCGAGGACGCGACCCTGATGCGGGCCGTGATCGCGCTGGTGGAAGACAGCGAGACCGGGCGCGTCACATCGGACGACCTGCGCGCGGCGGGCATCGACCCATCGACCGCGCGGCGACGCTTCCAAGACGCGCTCGGCATGAGCGTCGCCGACTATGGCCGACTGCGCGGACTGGGCCGTGCGGCCAAGGCGATCCGGCGCGGCGACAGCGTCATCGACGCACAGCTGGAGGCTGGATTCGAAAGCGCCTCGGGGTTCCGCACGGCATTCGCGCGCACCTTCGGGACATCCCCCGCCAAGGGGGCGCAGACGGACCCGCTCTTCGTCGACTGGCTCGACACTCCGGAAGGCCGAATGATCGTCGTGACGGATGAGCGCGCGCTCTACCTGATCGAGTTCACGGACCGCGTGCGCCTGCCGCGCCAGTTCGAACGGCTGCGCCGGGCGCATGGCCGCGCGGTGGTTCCGGGTCGAACGGCCGTGACGGACACCATAAGAGCCGAAATGGCGGAGTATTTCGCAGGGGACCGGCAGGACTTTTCCGTCACCCTGGAGACCGCCGGGACCGACTTCCAGTCGGGGGTGTGGGACGCGCTGCGGACCATTCCGTACGGCGAGACGTGGAGCTATGCCGATCTCGCCTCGCGCATCGGCAACGACAAGGCCGTGCGGGCGGTCGCATCCGCCAACGGAGCGAACGGGCTGGCCATCGTCATCCCCTGTCACCGTGTGATCGGATCGGACGGCGGACTGGGCGGATATGCGGGCGGACTGGATCGCAAGCGGCGATTGCTGGCGTTGGAAGGCGCCCCGGGATTCCTGCTCTGATTCGAACTGGCGCGGGGTTTGCAGGTCCGGAACCAACCTTTATCCAACTGGTGGGTCCGCACATGAAACGCGTATCTCTTCTTTCCGGCCTGTCTTCGGGCCTTCTGTCTGGCGCCGCGCTGCTCGGTCTGCTGCTCATACCCGATGCGGCTCACGCCCAGTATAACACCCAGTACCAGCCGCAGCCGCAATGCGCGCCGCCCGGGATGGGCTCCGCGACCGTGACCTGTGAACAGGGCGTCCGCGTCATCCGGCAGAACCCGCTGCCCGCGCCGCGCCTGGATCCAGCCACGGTGGAACGTCTGAAGCTGGAGCGCCAACGTCTTGCCGATCAACGTGCGGCTTCCCGCCGCCAGGCGCGCATCGATGCGCAGGCCTTGAAGCTGGAACGCGAACGCGTCCGGAACGAGGGCTACCTCTACCGCGACGCCAACAGCCCGCTGCGTGGTCGCCGGGGCCGGAGCAATTCGACGGTGGTCGTTCCCAACCGCTAGAGCTCAGCGGGTCGGGGCATGGAAATCCGGGGGCTTGTTCCTGAGCCAGCGGATGAACTTCTCCATGTCCGGAAAGCCCTTCAACGCCTCGATCGTGCCCAGTCCCGCCAGCTCGGTATTCGTGAAGACCCGGTGGATCTTGCGGTGACAGATGGGATGGACATCGACCATCTCCTTGCCGCCCTTGCTCTTGAGGACGACATGGTGGCGTTCTCGCTTCCGGCCCAGCGGTCGGTCGCAAAGCGCACAGATATCGGCGCGTTCCTTCACTGTCCGGTCAGGTAGTCCACCAGCGCCAGCGCTTCCTCGCTCGCCCAGTCGGCTTCGCCCGGCAGGCGGGCCAGCTCGCGGCCATATTCATCGTAGAAGATGGATGTCGGCACGCCGGGCAGGCGCAACGGCGGATTGATCCGCATGTCACGGTCGCTGATGACGGGCAGGTTTCCGATTTCCATGCGCGCATAGAAGGTCTCGATGCTGTCGACCGTATCCCGAAGCGCGATCGGCACGACGGCAAAATCGTCCCCGCCGCGCAGGCGTTGCAGCTCGTCCAGGCTCGGCATCTCCGCCACGCAGGGCGCGCACCAGGTTCCCCAGATATTCACCAGCACGATCTTTCCGCGGTAGTCCTCCAGACTGACCTCGCCGTCCGGGGTGGCAAACGTCAGGCTTGCGGGCTGCACGGGCGGGCTTTCCAGCGTTGTCAGTTTCTTCAGGCTCCCCGTCGCAAAGCGCTCCAGCGCGCCCTGCGGGGCTTGGCAGGCCTTGACGCCCACCAGCACGACCGCGAGGAGCGCTCCGAAGATCATCAACTTGATGGCATTGGCCAAGGTAAAGAGCGACGACATGG
>CAYULR010000005.1:28990-32093 GCA_964445685.1 uncultured Algimonas sp. | reverse complement strand
GGGCGACACCTCCACCCTCGCCGAACCGGGCGTGGTGGGCGCGCTGATCGATGGCCGGATGAACCGCGGCAGCTGAGCCGAGCCGGGTGACTGCAAAGCGCATCTTCGTCGCGGGGCATCGCGGCATGGTCGGCTCCGCGATCGTCAGAGCTCTGGAAGCCCGTGGATACTATGAGATCGTCACACGGACCCGGTCCGAACTCGATCTGACCGACGGCGCGGCCGTGCGGCGGTTTTTTGCCGAAACCCCGCTGGATGCTGTCTATCTCGCGGCGGCCCGCGTAGGGGGCATCCTGGCGAACAATAGCTATCCGGCGGACTTCATCGCGGACAATCTCGCCATCCAGCAGAATGTCGTCATGGGGGCGCATGACGCGGGCGTGCAACGGCTGCTCTTTCTCGGCTCGTCCTGCATCTACCCGCGCGAAGCCGAACAACCCATCCGGGAGGAGGCCCTGCTGACCGGGCCACTGGAGCCGACCAACGAGCCCTACGCCATCGCCAAGATCGCGGGCATCAAGCTGTGCGAGAGCCTGAACCGGCAGCATGGCCGCGACTACCGCTCGCTGATGCCGACCAACCTGTATGGCCCGAACGACAATTTCGATCCGCAGACGAGCCATGTGCTGCCGGCGCTGCTGCGACGCTTCCATGAAGCCGCGAAGTCGGGCGATACGTCCGTCACGGTTTGGGGAAGCGGAACGCCGCGACGGGAGTTCCTGCACGTGGACGATCTAGCCGAGGCCTGCCTTCACGTCATGGAACTGGACCGCGCGCGCTATAACAGCGTGACGGAACCGATGCGTTCGCACCTGAATGTCGGGACGGGACGGGACTGCACGATCCGCGAGCTTGCCGAGCGGATCGCCCATATCATCGGGTATGGCGGCGACATCATATTCGATACGTCAAAGCCAGACGGCACGCCGAGAAAGCAGCTGGATGTGTCCAGAATGACGGAGCTGGGTTGGACGGCGACGACCTCTCTGGAGGACGGGCTGCGCGAGACCTATGCGTGGTTCGCCGGGGCCGCAGGCTGAGACCCGGCCCTATTGAACCAGGTCGTGGCGGTGCAGGATGCCGATCGTCGCGAGCAGGATCTTGGCGTCGAGCATCAGGCACATTTCGCGGGCGTAGAACGCGTCGTAGCGGGCCTTGCGCCGCGGCGAGACGAAGTTCCGGCCGTTGACCTGCGCCAGCCCGGTGATGCCAGGCCGCACGGACAGTGTGTAGTCGCACGACGCCCGCAAGGCAGCCGCCTTGTCCTGTGGCAGGACGGGGCGCGGGCCGATCAGGCTCATATGACCGAGGAGCACGGACCAGAACTGCGGGATTTCATCGAGACTGGTGCGCCGCAGGAAGTCGCCGATCGGCGTCATCTTGCAATCGTTTTCGCCCGCCAGTTCGCGAGACAGCACTTTCGAGCAGACCGTCATCGTGCGGAACTTCGGCATGCGGAAGACCTTGCCGTTCCGGCCCACGCGCTCCGACCAGAAGAGACCAGGCCCCTTGGACGTCAGACGCACGGCCAGCCAGAGGCCAGCCATCAGAGGAAGGAGCAGCACGAAAAAGGTCAGGGCCGCCACGAAATCGATGGCGCGCTTCAAGCTCGGATATAGCTTTCTGAGAAAAGCGGACATGAAGCGGCTCTCGTCTCCCCGTGTGAGTGGCGCAAATAATAGGGTTGATAAATGTTTATCAAGTGGCTGTTTCATGTGCCTGCAAGAAACGCGCCGTTTTTCAGCAGAACCCATTTCGCTTGCGAAAGCCCTCTTTGAGAGGACTGAACAATCCGAACGAGCAGGCCAAAAAAAAGCGCCTCCGGAGAGACGCTTTTCAATCGGTATGAAGCGAAGAGCTTACGGGCTGGCCGGCTCGTCGTCGTCGTCGGCGATCGCGACAGCCGTGGCCGTCACGGCAGCGGCGCCGATCAGCAGCGGCAGAAGGCCGAGCTGCAGATCCTGGCCTTCGAAGTCGGCTGCGGCGCAGACGCCTTCAGCGGAGGTGAAAGCAACGTCGCAGGATGCGGCGGTGGAGTTGACGATGACGCTCTGGTTGGCGTTCAGGTCGAATTCGCAGCCGTTGACCAGTTCGATCTTCAGCGTTTCGGCAACGGCCGTGACGCAGTCGCCATCGGCGAGCGTGCTGACGTTCTGGGCGGAGTAGTACTCGCCAGCGCGTTTGACGACGGCTTCGCCTGTCGTGTCGATTTGGCCTGCAACTTGTGCGAAGGCCGGAGCCACCATGCTTGCGGAAAGCAGAGCGGCGATGCAGGTAGCTTTGACGCTAGACATAATCGTGTTCCTCAGTAGAAATTCAAATGAGTTCTTAGGCTGGCTTGCCCAGGAACTCAAGGGACGTTTTTCAGGCCAACGGTAAATATTCGATGACACCGATCAGATTCAGGGCGAACTTTGCCCAAAGGCAGGCTGGATGGGTCTCGCTCTGCCTGATCTACGCGCTCATTGCGGCCTTGTTCCTTCTGCCTGCCGGGCTTGCTTCGCCGGCGTCTGCCCAGGGACAGCCGCAGAGCCAAGTCCAGACGCAGGTGCAACCTCCCGCACAATCGGAGCCCTATGTCGGGCAGGTCACCTTCTACAGCCATTCCTTCGGCGAGAACTTTCCGCATGCTTTCGTGATCGTGGAGCAGCGCAACGCTCTCGGCCAGACCAGCTTCGACGCTTACGGGTTTTCCGCCCGCAACCTCAGCCCGGCGCTTCTGTGGGGGACGGTGAACGGCCACATCGCCATTCCGGGCGAGCGCTATGTCAGGCAGTCCGACCCGCACTTCACCGTTCCGATGACCCGCGCACAGGCCGAAGCCCTCACCCGCATCCGGGCGAACTGGGCGCAGGGACCTGGCAGCCGCTACAATCTCGACCGGCGCAACTGCGTTCATTTCGTCGCGGAGCTGGCGGAAGTACTGGGCTTGAGGACGGAACCGGACAGCTCCCACTTCCGGGCTCCCAACAAGTTTCTGCGCGAGGTCGTGGCCCTGAACCCGGAGCGCTTCGGCGTCCCGGGGTGAAGCGGCTCCGCACCATAGTTGCGGGCTGCGCCCTGGCCCTGACGTCTTTGCAAGGCAGCGCTGCGGAGCCAGCCC
>CAYULR010000005.1:26328-28980 GCA_964445685.1 uncultured Algimonas sp. | reverse complement strand
CCCCGCCCGCCCCGCGCCGACCCGATGCAGCTGAAGAGCAGCAACCAGCCCAGCCCTCGATACCCCCGACACCCCCATCGGCCCTGACGCCCATTGCGGCTCCGACTCAGGATGTCGCGCTTTTTCTGGGTCAGGCGGACCGTCTGGAGCACATCATGCTGCGCTTGGCGGACGCGGCGCAGGGACAGTGCGACAATGGTTGGCGCCACCCCGGCCTGACGACACACCATGTCCGAAACTATCCCAGGGCCTTGAGACGCCAGGTCAGGGGTTTTGCCGGGCGCGCTCCGACCGTTCTGCGCGTGTCCGATCCCGAGCTTGCCCGGCAGATACGGCCCGGCGACACGCTGGTCGGGCTGGATGGCCGCGCGGTGGCCGCCACGGACATCGGATTGCAGCCGCAGCTCGCCCTGGGGCGCATGACGGTCGCGCGGGGCGGGCAAAAGATAGACATCCGGACGTCCCGCCCACGCCTCTGCTACCGCCCGGTCCGGGTGACGCGCTCACAGGGCGTAGAAGCGCGCACCACGGTGGACGCGGTGGAAATCTCGCAAGGCCTCATATCGTTTTCCCAAAACGACTCGGAGCTGGCCTATGCGCTGGCGCACGAGCTGTCGCATTTCATGCTGGGTCATCCGCAGATCCTGGCCGATGCGCGGCGTGACGGCGAACTGGGCCCCTCCCTGCGCCGCGCGCTCGAGACCGAGGCCGACCGGGGGGCGGTCTACCTGATGCACCGGACAGGCTTCGCATCCACGGCGGCATTGAGCTTCATGGGCCGCACCAGCGGCTTGCGGGACATCCCGCTCTTCGGCCTGTCCAGTCACCCGACCCGCCAAACCCGCATGCGCGACGTCCGCCGCGCCATCGACGCCGTCGGCACAAGCCGCAGCGACACGATCGCCGCATTCGTGGCGGAAGGACGGGCGGAGAAAAAGCGCTAGGCGCCCGGCTCGGTCGGCTCCGACAGGAATTCCACCGTGTCGCCGGACAGGAACGCCGCCGTCAGAGAGCCGCCGGGCTTGTAGACGCCGGTGTCGACGGGAATGCGGTTGGTCAGGTCTTCGGCTTTTTCGACGATGCTGTGCCCGTGGACCACCTTCTTCGGAAAGTCGCCCTTGTGATTCAGGAACTCCTCGCGGATCCAGCGCAGGTCCTTGTCGGTCTGGGACGCCAGAGCGACCTTGGGACGGAGCCCGGCATGGACGAAGACATAGTCCCCAAACTCATAATAGGGACGGAAGCCTCGGACAAAGTCGGCATGCTCCCGCGGCACCTGCGCGATCAGCCTTTGCAGGACGCGGTCCGGCGCCATGGTCATCTCGCCCAGATTGTCCACGCCGTAGGACCGAGCCGTTTCGCGCCCGCCCCATTCGAACCAGCGCATGAGCGCCCGTTCGCTGCCATCCAGCACGTCGAGGAAAATCTCCTCGTGATTGCCCATCAGAAAAACTGTCTCGATGCTTTCGAGGTTCAGGGTGCGCAACATCTCCACCACCTGGGAGGAGGCCGGGCCCCGGTCGATCAGATCGCCGACGAAAACCAACGTCGTCTTAAGCTCAGGGTGTTCGGTCGCGGCCCGCGTCACAATGCGCGGCAGCAGACGCTTCAGCGGATCGAGGCAGCCGTGAATATCGCCCACCACGTAGGCGCAGGCCCCTTCGGGCGTCCGGTAATGGACGGGGTCCTTCGGCTTTTTGCGAAACAGCGAGAATAACATGGGCGTCTTTCCTTGCCCTTCACATAGTCCGGCAGGGGTCATCCGCAAGTGAGGCCTGCCAGGCCAATCTCGTTCCGGAAACATATGTGGCCCAAGGCGGCAACGGGCTTTTGTGCAACCATTCATTTGCCAGACAGGCAGGATAAGCTAAGTGCGGTGCTAATCGACACAGCCATGCCCGCCAGTCAACTGGGCCTATCTCCGCATTCCCGACATGACCCATTCCGCCAATTCTCTCTTCCGCACCGCCCTGATCGGGGCCGCTTTCTGGCTTTCGGCCTGCGCGACCTCTTCGGTCAGCGACGGGGTCGCGAACTCCGATCTGATGGTCCAGGAATTCCCGCCCGTCTCCGCCCGCGACATCGCGGCGGAAACGATGCGCGACGACATCAAGGTCGGCGATACGGTCGACATGCAGGTCTACAATGTCGAGAGCCTGTCCAAGAGCTATGTCGTCAACCGGGCCGGACAGGTGAACTTCCCCCTTATCGGCCGGGTCGATGTCGTCGGTCTGAACACGTCAGAACTGGAAGAGACCCTGACCCGCATGTACGGATCGGACTATCTGCGCGACCCCAGCATCAACATCCGCGTCGAACCCCGCGAGCTGGGCAAGGTCGTGGTTGACGGTGCGGTCAACCGGCCGGGCGTGTTCGATATCTCCAACGTCATCACCCTGTCCGAGGCCATCGCCCTGGCGGAAGGCCTGAACAACGACACGACGAACGGCTCCAGCATCTTCATCGTCCGCAATGTGGACGGCTCCCGCAAGGTGCGCGAAATCGACATGCGCCAAGTCCGCAGCTTCGAGATCGCCGAGATCGACATCATCCCGTCAGACGTGATTTTCGTCGACCAGAGCCCGGGCCGCATGGTCTTCAACAACCTTCTGCGCTCCAACGGCCTGCTTCAGACCGGCATCATCCTCGCGA
>CAYULR010000005.1:17144-26318 GCA_964445685.1 uncultured Algimonas sp. | reverse complement strand
CTAGCGGCTGAATTTCTGGCGCGACGCCAGAACCAGGAAGACGAGCACGGACGCCATGGCAGGCGTGCGGAGCGGGTAGTCGACCGCGCAATGCGCGGCGATGCACACCACACCGAGCATGTAGAGAAGGCTGCGCCGCCAGCCTTTGGGCTTTCGCCAGACCAGGCCCGCTGTCGCCACCAGAGACCAGAGCAGGAAGGCGGCCCCGAGTGCAATCCCGAAAACACCGTACTCGACCCAGAGTTCAAGATACTCGTTGTGGGCGTGATTGACGAATGTGTCCGTGATGCGGCTGGGGTCTTCCATGCCTTTGTAGACCGCCTCGAACGCCCCCGGCCCGGCCCCGGCCCAACCCTGGCTTCCGAATTCTAAAGTCCGCTGTGCAATGTAGCCCCGTGACGTCAGAGCATCGAGCGAGGACCGGGAAGCGACCTCGTCCCGGATCGCTTCGGGCACCAGGACATTGCCGAACACGGCCAGCAGGACCGCTACCACCAAGCCTACCGCCACCCAGGGCAGCACGCGGCGGCCGAAGGCGGCGAATACCCCGCCCGCGACTGCCAGGAGGCCCAAGCCGTATCCGGCAATCGATCCGCTGATCAGAACGCCCGCCCCTAGAACGATCACGGCGGTCATGGCCAGCACGCGCACGGACTCCGACTGGCTGCGCCGGCTCGAGCCGACGAGCTTGCGGAAGGCCAGCGGGATCGCGACCGCCAGCAGCAATGCCTGATGGTTGATGTTGGAGAAGAATCCGACCGGAGAGCGGGGGTTGGTCACGCTGTAGAGCTTCAGCATGTCCGCCCCGGAAAAAACCTGGGCTGCGCCGAGCAAGACCGAAGCGATCGCCACGCCGACAACGACCCACACCGCGTTGCGCATCTCTTCGCGCGACACGGACACCAACGCCAGGGACGCCACCGCCAGCGGCGGAAGGAAAGCAGGCAGCGTCCGCAGCGAGACTTCCGGCACGAGCGACAAGGGCCGCCAGGACGGGTCCAGCCCCAGCACGGCCGCGCCCGTGGCGACGGGGTCACGTCCCGGCAGGGCTTGCCACAGCCCGGGCGGCAGCGGGACGGTGTAGAGCATGTGCAGCAGGAGCAGCGCCGCGCCGATGAACGCCGGAACGATGAAGAGGTGCGACAGGGATTTGCGTTTCGGGGAGCTGAGCACACCCGCGACCACGAGGACGGACAGCAAATAGAGCGGGAACTTCAGGGCCGTCACGTCCTGGCTGGTTCCACCCAGCACGATGCATGCCCCCAAAAGTCCGCCCAGCCGCCAGGGGAGCACGTTTTCCAGTACAGCCGACGCGGCAAGCGCGATGTCGCTACGGGCTTCCTCGGCCCGGTCTTTTGCGCGCTTTGCCAGGGACGTCATGGAGCGGCCTCTTCGCGCGGAGCGGCAGGGCCCGTGTCCTCGATGACCAGGCGTTCGGCCTCGATGGACAGGCGGGTGAAATCGTTGGCAGGCCTCGCCATCAATGTCAGGCGGCCGAAGGGGCAATCCGCTCCCCCGGAGCGGAACCTCAGTCTGGCCCGGCCCGTCTGGCGGACGGCATCGCCCAGACGCACGCGCGTCAACAGCTCACGCGTGGCCGAACAAGCCAGCTGCCATTCGAAGTACCCATCGCTTTCCGCATGATTGTGCCGTCCTTCATAGCTCAGCGTCAGCACACGGTCGGCCGGCAATTTGACGATCTGGCTTAGAAGTTCGGCGGGTCCCGTACCGCGCACGGAGCCGTAGAAGCCTCCGGCCGGTTGCTGCAATTCCGATATGACGCCTGTCCCGGCCAGCGGCATCCAGTCGAAGGGCGGGAGGCCGACACCGACCTCGAATCCGGTGTTCTGGACGATGGTGTCGGTCGCCTGCACGCCCAGCGCGTCCGACTTGGACAGAAGAACATCGTGCGCGCGCCCGATATGGCCGAGGTTTCCGAGGCGGCGCAGATAGCCGCCATAAGCCGACCGCAGGAAGTCGCGGTCGTCACAAGCCCGGGCGTATGTTTCTATCGGACCGCTGAGATCGGCTGGGCTGCGCGCGTTCAACGTTGTGACCTGACGGTTGACGAACCGCCGCCCCCAGGCCGGACAGGCTTCCATTGCCTCCAGGATCAACTCCCGCCCGCGTGGCGACACGTACAGGAAGAGCAGGCTGTCGAGATAGGTCGCCTCTTCGGGCGGACCCAGGCGGAGCAGAAGGTCGAGTGTCTCCACCGCCGCGTCCACATCCCCGTCGCGGGCCGCCCATGCCAAACGCTGGCGCAGCACCCCCAAATGCCGGGCGGACAAGGCCATGCCCTGCTCCGCCAGCTTTTCGGCGTTCCCGGCGTCGGGCGCGTTTTCCAGCCGCATCGCGAAAAGCTGCGGGTCGAGCGGGGCTTTGGCGTGCAGCCGTTCGGCCAGCGCGGGATCCACGGTCCGCGTTTCCTCCGGCTGGGCGAGATAGTCCGCGACCAGGGCGTCGTAGCGCTCCGCCTTCCCCGCTCCGCGCTCCATCGAGACG
Source organism: uncultured Algimonas sp. (assembly GCA_964445685.1). GTDB lineage: Bacteria > Pseudomonadota > Alphaproteobacteria > Caulobacterales > Maricaulaceae > Litorimonas. The sequence goes on along the minus strand of CAYULR010000005.1, from coordinate 23,813 downwards.
AGCCAGGCGATGAGGGCCAGCGCGACCGCCCAGACAAGCCCCACCCTGATGATATGTCCCGGTCGGAGCGTCACGCCTGGCGGTGTTTCCTTCTAGAAGCCGTGGGTCGCAAGGGACCATTGAAGAGCCGTCATGGCCTCTCTATAGCGACAAACCTATAAGTCACAGGCCGCCATTAGGAAGGTCTAATCCATTTCGCGGCGATACGTTTGGGCGTTTCGGCAACGGAGCCTCGCCGCAAGGCCGGGCATGGGAACAATGTCGTGAAGCTCAGCCGCCTCATCGCCAGCACCGCCGCCTACGGCGCGATCGTCGCGGCCAATTCCGCCCTGCGCTTCGTCGTCCTGATCCTCGCCGCGCGCCTGCTGCTGCAGGAGGACTATGGCCGTATCGACACGCTGCTGATCTTCGGCAGCGTGACAATGACGCTGCTGCTGGCCGGCACGGACAGCGCGCTCCTGCGCTTCGTCTTCGACGAGGACGGGCGGGAGCACGGCACCAAGGTCCTGTCCAACATGATCGTCGTCACGGTCGGAACGCTTGGCCTGGTGGGGCTGGCCGCGTGGGCCGCTTCGGCCATCTCGCCCTCGGCCGCGCAGGCCATGGAGCGCTGGCGCGTCTTCGCCTTCTGCCTGCCTTACGGTTTCGGCCTGGCCCTGAACGCGCTCATCACGACCTATCTGCGCGCGACTTTCCAGCATGTGCGGTTCGCCCTCATGTCGGTGCTCAGCCTTGCCTTGCGCGCCGCGCCGCTCGGCCTGCTCCTGCTGTCAGGCACGCAGACATTGGAGCGCTTTCTCGATGCCCTCGCCCTGGGGGCGGTGCTGGCCGGGGGCGTCCTGGTGGCGAGCCTGGCCCGTGACCTCAGCTGGCGGCGGGTCGACAGAACCCTGATACAGTCGGCACTGCGCTACGGTATTCCGCTGGGCGGCATCTCCTTCCTCGCCATGTTCCAACCGGGGCTGGAGCGCGCCCTGGTCGACGGCAGCGCCGATGCGCTTACCCTGTCCGTCTACGCGGCCTCCGCCTTTCCAGCGCTGCTGATGGGGCTGTCCCTGCAGGTCATCAACATGGTCTGGGCGCCGCTGGCCTTGCGCAACTGGACGGACGGGGAGGTGCGGGAGTTGCGCCTGTCGGCCTATGTCATGGTCGTCGGGCTGGTCGGGCTCTATTTGCTCTTCCTCTTCGCAGGGCAGCTCGTCGTCGATCTGTTCATTCCCTTGGGTGTCGCGGCCTCGGCACGGTACTTTCCGTTCATCGGGCTGATCGTTCTTGTGAGGGGGTTCGGCACATTCACCGCATTCGGCTTCATCATCGGCAAGGTCAGCCATGTGAAGCTGGCAACAGCGGTCCTGTCCGTTATGACAGGGGCCGTAGCCGCCTGGGTCCTTCAGTCCCGCCTCGGCATTGCGGGCGTGCCCGTCGGTTTCTTCATCGGCGTGTTTTTGGGCTGGACGGTCGAGGCGCTGATCGCCGCAAGGCTTGCTGATCTCGACTGGCCCGTCGCCCGCCTCGGCCTTCTCTTGGCCGGTCTGGGCGCGCTCGCTTTCTGGATTGCCTTCTAAGGCACCCAGGGCCGGAGTTCGGCGGCGGCTTCGCGCAGCGCACCTAGCGTGTCGTCGTGGACGAGGATCACCGTGTCCGGAGCCTGGGGCCAGACCCACCCAGTCCATCCTTGTGGCAAAGCATCCAGAGGCTGCTTCGAAGCCAGGTCCGCGCGCTTCGCCAGGACCAGGTCGAGGCCGTAGCCCGAGTGGAATTCTGGCAGCGCATGCAGGTGGATGTAGGGATGGTCCGCCATCGCGTTCAGCGCAGGCCCGCGCGGTCCGTTCGCCCAGCCCGGAAAGACGCTCACATGATCGGTCTCCAGACAGATCCGGAAGGGCGGATACCAATGGAACGGCCAGACAGAGACGCGCATGTCCGGCAGGCGCAACAGCAGTTCGCCCACGGCGTCGGCTGCCTCTTCCGAGCGCCCCAGACCCGTCATGCGCACGGCGACGATCTCGAGCAGCGCGTAGGCCACCCCCAGCAAGACCACGCCAATGAGTATCCACGGCGCATCCGGCACGGTCATCAGCGCCAGAGCCGCGCAGGCGGGCATCAGGACATGAACGACGTAGCGTTCCGCCTCGCCGATGAGCGTCAGCCATTTCGTGTTCACCGCCACGAAGACCAGACCCGCCACCAGAAGCAAACCCAGAGCGTCCGCTTGGAACCCGGCAAGTGCCTCGGGCGCGTCGCCTCCCCGTGCACCGAGCAGCCAAGCCGCTAGAAACCCCCAGAGCAACGGCATCTTCAACGCCAGCGCCGTCCAGGAAAAGCGGGCCAGAAGGTTGTGCGCGAAGCGGGGAATGGAAAATCCCTCTTCGGACATTTTGTATATCAGGCTGCGCACGCTGTAGCGCTGCGCGGCGGGCATGTCGCTCGACCCCAGCTGTTTCCAGTAATATTTCAGATGCGCGAATTGCTGGGACAGCTTCGCCAAGATCCGCCCTTTCGAAACCGCCACCGCAAAGCCGAGGCCCAGGACCGCGCTGAGTCCGAAGACAGCGTCGCCGGTGAAAAGGCTTGCAAGGGGGAGGACCAGCAACACGACCTGCGAGCCGAACTTGGACGAAAGCAGCACGACGGCAACAAGGACACTCGCCAGACCCAGCGCGGGAACAAATCCCATCCACCCCTGGCTCATCCCTACCAGCAGGGCGAGCTGGAATCCGTATTCGGAATAGACGCGGGTCGTGAAAGCCCCGACATTAGGGCCGATCGAAATCCTCGAAAAAATGAGGGGCGTCGCCGCATAGAGAGCGATAGCGCCAGCAACCTGCCACGCACCCAGTCCGTTGAACGAGAGCAGGGTCGCGCAGAGAGCCAGGAACACAGTCTCGGCGACTGGATTCACCAGCCAAGGCCTGGCGAACATCTGCGCGCCCCAAGTCTTTCCGAGAAGCCAATGGACGAGGAGCGGATACTCGAAGTCCTGCATGTCTGCGAAACGCGGGCTGATGGGTGCGAAGGGGCCTTTTTTCTCTTTCAGGATCGCATCTGCGAGAAAGAGGTGACCCCAAGAGTCGTAGGCGACATTTTTCCGGTCGACCATCGCGAGGCGCGCGAGAAGCACACCGCTGATCACCAGGCCTATCGCCAGAATGCTCATATTTCGGGGTCGGCCGGATTACCCGGCGGATCGAGACGGCGGATGATGCGGGCGGGAACCCCTGCCACGACCGTGTAAGGCTCGACCGATTTGGACACGACCGCTCCCGCTCCGACGACGGCCCCGCGCCCCACGACGACTCCGGGCAAGAGCACGACGGAGGTTCCGATCCAGGCATCCGCCTCGATACGCACCGCGTCGGTCTTGATGAGATGCTCCCGGACGTAGGGGTGCTCGGCCAACAGGGAATTGTTGGGCGCGGCTTCGGCAATGATGGTCACATTGGGCGAGATGGAGGCCCGGTCACCGATCGTGACCAGATCGGCATAGGAGTCCGAGATCAGCAAATTCGCGTTCACCACCACGTCTTCGCCGATGGAGACGCCCGTCGCGCGGAAAAAGTGCTTCCGGGTTCTGTTGTCGGGATGGTTCACCGCGACCCATCTGGCCAGCTTCTTCGGGAGCGCGGCGGCGATGGACTTCATCTCCTCGGCGTCGATGTCCGCGAAATCCCAAAGGATGCGGTTGATCTGACCGGACAGCGGACCGGGCTCTGAACTAAAATGGGTCAATGCAGGACTCCGCGGGACGTTGCTCGGTCCTACAACCGGTCGAAGGGGCAGGTGAAGAAGTAGGGGAAGGCCGACAAGAGACCCTGGGGTCCGAGCTCGCGCAGCGGGTCGAGTCCTCCCGGCAGGGAGATGTGGTATCTGTAGGGTCTGTCCTGCGCGCCCCACCTGGACTTGAACCGGTACACTCCGGCCTGCGAGGACCACGTTCCGCCCCAGTTCCAGAACCGGCTGGCACGCTCCTGCACGGCATCGATCATGGCGTGGTAGATCAGGACGCTGAGCGGTTGCTGGCTGCGGTAGGCCTGATCGGATGCGGGGATGAAATATTCGACCGTGTCGCGGTGGTAGAGCACCATCATGGACGCTGCCAGATCGCCATTGGGCGCGGTGGCTTCGTATATCCTGTACTGGCGGTCATAGGTCAGGTGCTTGGCAAGCGAATCGAACACGGCGGTGGATTTGTGCGTGCCGCCAATGGCCTGCATGTTGGCTCGGTGCAGCTCGAACAGCGTGGCGCGCGCCGCGTCGGTGCCGGTGTGGGTCACGCTGAATTCGGCCTTCAATCCCTTGCGCAGGCTGTTGCGCGATTTCTGGTGCATGTTGGCCATGACCGCCGCGCCGATATCATCCGCCGACGCATCGGGCAGCGTCGAGACCTGACCCGTCCGGCCGTCCAGCATGTCGTGCGAGTAGAGGTCCACGCCGCGTTCGTCCGACTCCCCCAGGAGCGGCTCCACCAGCGTTGCGGACAAGGTGGACCCGCTGCTCACGAAATCGGTGTAGGCGTTGATGACGGCCCGCTTGGCCGCATCGGACGCGTCGGGTCCCAAAAGCCCGCCATGGCTGCCGTAGAAAGGCAGCGAGTTGATGACACGCCCGGCCTCCGCTTCGGTCACGAAACAGGGGAGCACGCAGGCCACCTGTCCGTCTTCCAACCCGACGAAATAATGCGCGCTGGCGCCGTTCAGGATGTCCAACAGGAAGTCCTGGTATTCCAGCGTGTAGTAGATCAGCCCCGTCCGGGCCTCGTCCACGAAGCGGCGGTAGTCCACTTCCAACGTCTTATCGAGCAGCCTGACCTCGATCATGCGATGCTCTCCATGACTTCCGAGACACGGGAGAATTCCGCATCCGACAAAGCCGGGTAGAAAGGAACGGAGGCCAGCGTGTCGTAGAGCGCGACGGCTTGCGGAAACGCGGTGTCCGCCTGCCCGGCCTCACGGTGCAGCAGCGCGTCCACGCCGCGCCGCAGCGCGATGCCGTCTTCGGCGAACCGCGACTGGAGCGCATCGAAAGGCTGGCCGGAGGCGAAGACATAGCGGAAGACTTCGGCCTGGTCCGGTGCCTGCGGGACCGTGCAGCCGGACGTGCGCAGCACGGCATCTAGATCGGACTTCATCCGCTTGCGGCGCGACAGGGCGTCGTCATACCGCGCGAGCTGTGACAGGCCCAAGGCGGCTTGCAGGTCCGACAGGGGGGCGGGAGCCGGCACATCGTCCCGGACGTCTGCGCCGTTGCGGATCATCACCATGCCGCCCTCGCCCGTCGCCAGGCATTTGGTGGCATGGAAGGAGAGAACGCTGACATCCGCCAAGCCGCCTGTGAGTCCGCCCTCCGGCGCGGCGAAACCGAGCGCTTGGCAAGCATCCTCGATGACCGGCAAGCCGAAGCGTCGAAGCGAACCGATGTCGCAGACATGGCCGAAAATATGGACGGCGATGATGGCTGTCGTGTTGGGACGGATGGCCTGCTCGACCGTCTCTGCCGACGGGCAGCCTGTTGTGTCCACGTCGCAGAGCTGCGGCTCCGCGCCAAGGGCTTTCACCGCCTCGGCCACGCTTTCGCAAACATAGGTCGGCAGGACGACACCGTCGCCCGCCCCGACGCCGACCAGCCGGAGCGCGTGCTCCAAAGCGGCTTTGCCGGACGCGGCCGCTACGCCCGCACTCATGCCCAGCCTGTCGGCCATCCGCGCCTGGAACCGGTCCACGAGACCGCCCGACGCGATCATGCCGGACTGCATGACCTCGCGCATGGCGGCCAGGTCGTCGTCGGTGATCCAAGGTTTGGAGTGGGGGAGCATGGCGCTCAAAGCGTCTGCTCCATCCAGCTGTTCACGTTCAGCAGCGACCAGATCAGCAGACGCCGGTTCTGCACGCCGTTCAGATGTTCGCTGACAAGGTCGGTGACGCTGCCATAGTCCATCACGTCGTAGATCGGCGCTTTGGTGTCGAAGAGGGTGCGGCGCACGAAGTCGATGCTCTCACCCTTGAACCAGCTGGCGTCGGGGGAGGAGAAGCCCTGCTTGGGCGCTTGGGTGATATCGTCCGGAATGTGCCTGGACATCATGTCCCGCAGAATCTGTTTTCCGTCGCTGGTCTTCTGGAAATATTTGTTGGTCTTCCGGCCGGGTTCGTTCTCGTTGAGGCGCACGACTTCGGACAGGTTGTTGAGCTTCAGTCCGACCGGGCACTGCATGGCGAAATCGACGAGGTCATTGTCCATGAAGGGGACGCGCGATTCCAGTCCGTGCGCCATGGACAACTTGTCCTCCACCACGAACAGGCCGTGCAGGAAGGTCTTCGCCTCCAGATGGAGCGAATGGTTGATATAGTCCTCGGGCGAGGTCAGCGACGTGTCCTTGCCGGCCAGAACATCGCGGAAGATGTCGCGGGTGCGCACATCCTCCACCTCGCCCCAGATGGGGGCGAAGACACGGGCCTGGTCGCTGTTGGAAATCAACCGCTGCCAATAGGCGTAGTACTTGTCGACATAGTCTTCGAAATCGGAATTCACCGCCGCACGGTAGTAGCGCCACGGATAGCCGCCGAACAATTCATCGCCGCCAGCCCCAGACATGACAACTTTGACGAAGCGGCTTGCCAGTTGGGCGGCGTAGTAATTGGGGTAAGACTGCCCGACCCGAGGCTCTTCTAGGTG
>CAYULR010000005.1:15105-17134 GCA_964445685.1 uncultured Algimonas sp. | reverse complement strand
GACCCGCAACGCGGTCATCGGCAAGGTGCACCGTCTGGGCCTGTCAAACCGCGCAACCGCAGGCTCGGCCGCCAAGGGCGAGGCCAAAGCCAAGACAGCCAAAGCCGCGCCCAAGGCCAAAGCCGCCAAGGCCGCTCCCAAGGAAGAAGTGCAGGAACCCAAGACGGAATCCGCCGCCCCCCCCAAGCCGTGCATTTCGGCCCGCAAACAGCTCATCCCCGCCCGCACCGGACAGCACGACCTTGACGAACTTGCTGGCCAGGCGCGCCACATAATAGTTGGGGTAGCTCTGCCCCACACGCGGCTCTTCCAGATGGTAGGCCAGGGCCGGGAGGCAGCGCTCCATATCGCCTGCTTTCAACACCATCTCGTACTGTTCTGTCTTGAATCGCGCGCTCATCGCTTCGGCGCGGGCGCGTTCGTCGAAGCCCAGCTCGATGCCAGACGCGGAGCCGAGATCGAAACCGCAGGTGAAGGTCTTCAGGTCGGGATAAGTCTGCGCCGCCACCGCCGTGATCGAGCCCGAATCCATTCCGCCCGAGAGGTAGCTGCCAAGCTCGACGTCGCTGACGAGCTGGCGGTTCACCGCCTGCTGGAACAACCGGTCGAGTTCCTCGCGGTATTCCGCCTCGCTGGCAGGCTGGTCGGGTTCGCGGAAATCATAGTCCCAGTATTGGCGCGGCGCGTAGGCCGGGCTGTCCTGGCTCAGGTCGAGGTGCACGAAGTGCCCGGCCGGAACCATGGAGACGTCCTGCAACAGCGTGCGGTTCGTGAAGAGGTTCTGGAAGGTGAAGTATTCGCGCAGGGCCGCCGGATCGAGGCGGCGTTTCACGTCGGGATGGGCGAGGATGGCCTTCTGCTCCGACCCGAAGGCGAGCAGATCGCCCTGGCGCGCCACATAGAGAGGCTTGATCCCGTAGCGGTCGCGCGCCAGCAGGAGGGTGCGTTCCTGACGGTCATACAGCGCAAGCCCGAACATGCCGTTGAAGCGCAGCAGGGCATCCGGTCCCCAATGGATCAGGGCGTTGAGCACCACTTCCGTGTCGGAGTCCGACCGGAAGCCATAGCCCAGCGTTTCCAGTTCCGCCCGCAACTCACGGTAATTGTAGATCTCGCCATTGTAGGTCAGCACGTGGCGCGTCTGCGTGCCCATCATGGGCTGGCGCGCCAGGGGCGACAGGTCGATGATGGCGAGGCGGCGGTGGCCCAGCGCGATATTGTCTTCGACCCAATAGCCGTCGCCGTCGGGGCCGCGATGCGCGATCGCGTCCGTCATCCGTTCCAGGATAGGCTGGGAGGCGGGCGTGCCCCCCAGATTGACGTATCCGGCTATGCCACACATGCGCGAGAGCCCCTGTTATGCGAAGCCGCGCCGGACGACGTCGATCACATAGGCCTGCTCGTCCTCGCCCATGCCGTGGAAGAGCGGCAGGGAGATGGAGCAGTCGTTTGCGATGAACGCGTTCGGGAAGTCTTCGGGCTTCAGGCCGTACTTGTCGGCGTAGAAGCTCAGCATGTGCACGGCGTGCGTCGCCGGGCGGGTGGAGATGCCGTTGGCCTGGAGGGACTCCATCCAGCTGTTGCGCGTCTTGTTGATCGACTTGACGTTGGCAAGCGTCGGGGTTTCCGGTTGGAACAGGCACGGGAAGCTCTGGTAGCCGTGGCCGTAGCCTTCCGGCGCGACGGGCGTGCGCAGCCAGTCAAGATCCGCGAACGCATCGATGTAGACCTGGGCGAGACGCTTGCGCTCCGCCACGATCTGCGCGGCGCGGTCCATCTGTGCCGAGCCCATCGCCCCCTGCAGGTCCGTCATGCGCTGGTTGAAGCCCGCTTCCGTGTGGTCGGCAAGCAGGTAGGGCCGCGGGCCGAGGTGGCGTTGCAGGTCGGACATGACCGCACCGTGGTCGCGCAGCTGGCGGATGCGCGCGGCGAGTTCCGCGTCCTGCGTCGTCACCATGCCGCCTTCGCCCGTCGTGATGGCCTGCGCGGGTGGAAGGAGAAGGCGCCCGCCGTGCCGAGCGTGCCGACA
>CAYULR010000005.1:0-15095 GCA_964445685.1 uncultured Algimonas sp. | reverse complement strand
CGCGCCCTTGTAGGTCGCACCGAACCCGCAGGCCGCGTCTTCGATGACCCAGAGGTCATTATCCTTCGCGACGGCATTGACCGGATCCATGTCGGCGGACAGGCCGAACAGGTGGACGGGCAGGAGGCCGACCGTCTTGTCGGTCACCTTCTTGGCCATTTGGTTCGTGTCGATGTTGAACGTGTCGAGATCGATGTCGCAGAAGACGACCGTCGCCTGCTGGTGCTCCACGATGTTGGCCGTGGAGATCCAGGTGAAGGCGGGGACGATGACTTCGTCGCCCGGACCTAGGTCCAGCGCGGCCGCCGCCAGGTGCATGCCCGTCGTGCAGGACGTACACGCGATGGATTCGGCCGACCCGGTGAAGGCGGACCACTTTTCCTCGAACGCTTTCACGTTCGGACCCTGTACCAGCCAGCCGGATTCCAACGGGCCGCGGACACTGTCCACTTCGTTGGGCAGCAGCGAGGTGCGTGCGATCGGGACGTTCATTGCGGGGGCTTCGGCGCTCATGCGTCCAGCCCCACGGCGATGCGGCGGCTGGCCACTTCTTCCTTGTGCGCGGAGCGCCACTCGATCAGGCGGCGCAGGCCGTCATCCAGATCGATCGTAGCCGTGTAGTCCAGATCGGCCGTGGCTTTCTTGGGGCAACCGATGCGGTTGCGCACCAGCGTGGCCTGGCTGCGCGGCGCGTAGTTGATGTCCTTGTTGCAGCCTGTGAGGTTCAGCAGCTTTTCCGCCACTTCCTTCAGGCTGGTGCGCATGCCCGTGCCGACATTGTAGAAGTCGTCCGTCGCGGAGGCCTTCATGCCGCACACATTGGCGCGAGCGCAGTCTTCGACCGCAACGAAATCGAAGGCTTCCGAGCCGTCGCCGAAGATGGTCGGGGCTTCGCCCTTGTCGATGGCGTCGAGCATTTTCATGATCACGGCGATATAGGCGCCGTGGTAGTCCTGGCGCGGGCCGTAGACGTTCATGTAGCGCAGGCCGACATAGTCCAGGCCGTAGCGGTGGTGGTAGGCGCGCAGCATGGCTTCGCCGCAGATCTTGGTCGCACCGTAGAAGTTCTTGTTGTTGAACGGGTGCTCCTCATCCATCGGATCGTAGGAGGCGTCGCCGTAGACCGACGCGGAAGACGACCAAACGAGGCGATCCACCCCGTTGCGCACACAGGCGTCCATCACGTTGAACGTGCCGCCGACATTCACGTTGAAGGCCGTGCGGGGATATTCGTGACACTGCAGCAGCCACAGCGCGGCAAAGTGGAAGACGCCGTCCTTGCCCTTCATGGCGGAGTCCAAAATGTCCGTGTGCAGGATGTCCCCGCCCACATCGTAGATCTTGCAGCGCGGGTCGCGCAGCGCGTTGGCGAGGTTTTCCTGCCGTCCGCGCGCGAAGTTGTCGTAGATCAGGACTTCCGCCACGTCTTCTTTCAGAAGCGCGTCCACAGTGTGGGAGCCGATCAAGCCCGCCCCGCCAATGACGAGCAGTTTTTTGCCTTTGATGTCCATGTTGGGACCTTTCCGTTCTCTTTCCTATGCGCCCGCCGGACGGTGGTGCAGCACCCCGCCGTCGAGCCTGTAATGATCGCCCGTGTGAGGGCATGTTGTTTCCCCGTCGCCGGACAGCGGCAGGTCGAGCTGTTCGCCGTAGGCGCTCATCCAGCCGATCTGGCGGCCCGGCACGCCGACCATCAGCGCGAAGTCCGGCACGTCCTTCGTCACGACCGCACCGGCGGCGATGAAGGCGTGCGCGCCGACCGTGATCCCGCACACGATGGTGCAGTTCGCGCCCAGCGTCGCGCCGCGCTTAACTAGCGTGTCGCGGTACTCGTCCTTGCGCTCGATGAGGGCGCGCGGGTTGTAGACGTTGGTGAAGACCATGCTGGGGCCGCAGAACACGCCCTCTTCCAGCGTGACATTGTCGTAGACCGAGACGTTGTTCTGCACTTTGCAGCGGTCGCCGATGGAGACGCGGTTGCCCACGAACACGCCCTGGCCGAGCGACACGCCCGCCCCGATGGTCGCGCCCGCGCAGACATGCGCGAAGTGCCAGACCCGCGAGCCTGCTCCGATGGTCGCACCGTCATCGACGACGGCGCTCTCATGCTGGAAGTAGTCGCTCACCGGACCGTCACCCGCCCCGTTTGATGAAGGGGTGCACGTCGCCCGTCAGCGGGGCGACGTCGGCCGTGCGGATGGAGGAGACGGCTTCGATCGCCGTGCGGTTCTCTTCCAGCCCGAAGCCGCGGCCCGCGAGGATTTCCTCGTAGGAGCGCGTGTGCAGGTCGGTGAAGCCGCCGGAGAACTCGATCTCCTCTCCGTCGATCGTGATCGAGCGGTAGGTGCGCTGGCCTTCGTCGCGCACGGCTTTCGGCACGTCGTTCAGGTCCAGCGACAGGAACCAGCGCACGCGGGCGCGCTCATATTCCAGGTAGCCGCCCGACTTGGTCGGCTCGGACAGGTGGACCTTGTTGTCCTGCAGATCGCCGAACAGGTGGTGCAGCATGTCGAAAAAGTGCACACCGATATTGGTCGCGATGCCGCCGGACTTCTTCTCGTTGCCCTTCCAGCTGTGCAGGTACCAGCGCCCGCGCGACGTCACATAGGTCAGTTCCACGTCGAACTTGCGGTCACGCGGCGCAGCATCGATGCGCGCCTTCAGCGCCTGGATGGCGGGGTGGACGCGCAGTTGCAGGATGGTGTTCACCTTGCGGCCCGTGTCGCGTTCGATCTCCTGGAGGGCGTCGATGTTCCACGGATTGAGCACGAGCGGCTTTTCGCAGATCACGTCGGCGTCGGAGCGCAGCCCGAAGCGGATATGCGAGTCGTGCAGATAGTTGGGCGAGCAGATGGTGACGTAGTCGACCTTGCTCTCTTCCTCGCGGCGCAGCTTGTCGATGTGGCGGTCGAAGCGCTCGAACTCCGTGAAGAAGCTCGCTTCCGGAAAGTAGCTGTCGATGATGCCGACCGAGTCGTTGGGGTCCAGGCCCGCGACGAGATCGTGGCCCGTATCCTTGATGGCCTTCATGTGGCGCGGGGCGATGTAGCCGCCCATGCCGATGACTGCGAAACGTTTCATGTCGTGTTTCCCTTTATCTGCCGGGGCCTAGAGCCGTAGGTCCGCCGCATCGCGCGGCAGGGCGTATTTCAGGTCGTAGAGAACGTGGTCATCCTTGCCGAAGGCGCGGATGTCCGCCTCGCTCATCGCCCTGTACTGTTCGTGGGCCACGGCCAGGATGATGCCGTCATAGGCGCCTTCCTGTGGCGTTTCGGTCATGTCGAGGCTGTATTCGTGGCGGGCATCGTCCGCATCGACCCAGGGGTCGTGGATGTCGACCTCGATATTGTATTCCTGCAGCTCGCGGACGAGGTCCACGACCTTGGTGTTGCGCAGGTCCGGGCAGTTTTCCTTGAACGTCAGGCCCAGCACCAGGACCCGCGCGCCCTCGACCTGGATCTTGGACTTCAGCAGCGCCTTGACCAGCTGTCCGGCCACATATTCGGACATGCCGTCGTTCAGACGTCGGCCCGCCAGGATGATCTCCGGATGGTAGCCGATCGCCTCGGCCTTGTGCGTGAGGTAGTACGGATCGACCCCGATGCAGTGACCACCGACCAGGCCGGGGCGGAACGGCAGGAAGTTCCATTTCGTACCGGCGGCGAGCAGCACGTCTTCCGTGTCGATGCCCATCTTGTTGAAGATGACGGCCAGTTCGTTGATCAGCGCGATGTTCAGGTCGCGCTGCGTGTTCTCGATCACCTTGGCGGCTTCGGCGACGCGCACGCTCGCGGCCTTGTGCGTCCCGGCGGTGATGATGCTCTGGTAGAGCGCATCGACGATGTCGGCGGTCTCTTCCGTGGAGCCGGACGTGACTTTCTTGATGGTCGGAAGCCGGTGCTGCTTGTCGCCGGGATTGATGCGCTCGGGGCTGTAGCCCACGGTGAAGTCTTTGTTGAACGTCAGGCCCGACACCTCTTCGAGGATCGGCACGCAGTCCTCTTCGGTCGCGCCCGGATAGACGGTGGACTCGTAGATCACGATGTCGCCGCGCTTCAGCACGCCGCCGACCGTCTGCGACGCCTTGCGCAGCGGGGTCAGGTCCGGCTGGCGGAAGGCGTTCACCGGGGTCGGGACAGTGACGATGTATGTGTCGCAGCCGCGAAGGGCCTCGAGATCGGTCGTGAACGTCAGATGCGCGGCTTCGGCGAGCTCGCCTGCGTCGACTTCGCGCGTGGAATCTCGGCCTTCGCGGAGTTCCGCAATGCGCGCTTCGTTGATGTCGAAGCCGACCACAGGGCGGCCCTTGCCGAACTCGACCGCGAGCGGCAGGCCGACATAGCCGAGGCCGATCACGGCAATGCGGCGGTCGGAATGAAGATGGGTCGCTTGCGTCACGTTGGAATCTCTATTCGTCATTTCTGCTTGTACTCGCGGAACCACTCGACAAAGGCGCGGATGCCTTCGCGGTAGTCGGTCTGCGGCGTGTATCCGGTCAGGCGCTGCAGCAGGTCTGCATTCGCCCACGTCGCCGGGACGTCGCCCGGCTGCATGTTCATGTAGTTGCGCTTGGCCTTGATACCGAGCGTTTCCTCGATCGCCTCGATGAAGTCGAGCAGGCGCACCTTCTCGGAGTTGCCGATGTTCACCACGCGGTAGGGCGCGACGGGCGACAGGCTGTCTCCGTCTTCGATGTTATCCGGGCTATCGGGGCGTTGCGGCACGGCGTCGATCAGGCCGCGAATGCCGCGCACCAGGTCTTCGACGTAAGTGAAGTCCCGGTACATGTCGCCGTGATTGTAGATGTCGATGGTCCGCCCATCGAGCATGGCGTCGACGAACTTGTAGAGCGCCAGATCGGGACGCCCCCACGTGCCGTAGACGGTAAAGAAGCGGAACATGGTGATCGGCAGGTTGTAGAGGTGCGCGTAGGAGTGCGCCATCGACTCGTTGGCCTTCTTCGTCGCCGCGTAGATCGTCAGCGGCGTGTCCGCCTTCTGCGTCTCCGCGAACGGCATGTCCGTGTTCGCTCCGTAGACGGACGAGGTCGAGGCCATGAGAAGGTGGTCGACCTCCAGGCGGCGGGCGGCCTCCATCACGTTGAAGGTCCCGACTACGTTGCTGTCGATGTAGGCGCGCGGGTTCTCCAGACTATAGCGCACACCCGCCTGCGCGGCGAGGTGCACGATGATGTCGGGCGCGAAGTCGTCCGCCGCGCGCTGCAGCGTCTCATTGTCTTCGAGCATCGCCTCGGTCGCGGAGAAGTTCGCGTTCTGCATCAGCGTCTGGTGGCGGCGGCGCTTCAGGTTGACGTCGTAGTAATCCGTCAGCCCGTCATAGCCGTGCACGGCAAAACCCTCGCGCAGCAGCAAGCGCGCCAGGTGGAAGCCGATAAAGCCGGCCGTGCCGGATATGAGAACCTTGCGGCTCATGAAGCCTCCAACATCTGGGTCTGTTGCGTCAGCGCTTCGGCGACGGTTGCGGCGATGGACAGCGAACTGGTCAAGCCAGGCGATTCGATCCCGAACAGGTTGACCAGGCCGGCAAGGCCATGATCCGTCTCGTCCGAAACGATAAAGTCCCCGGCCGCTTCGCCAGGCCCGACGATCTTGGGGCGTACCCCGCAATAGTCGACCGACAGCGAACCATCCGGCAAGCCCGGCCAGTAGCGGCGCACTGCCTCGTAGAATTCGTCCAGCACGGTCGGGTCGGGATGGACATCGTACTCATCCGTCCACTCCACATTGGGCCCGAAGCGCACCGCGCCGCCCAAGTCGAGCGTGGCATGGATGCCCAGCCCGCCCGGAACCGGGGCCGGATAGATCAGTCGCCGGAAGGGCGAGCGCCCGGAATAGGACGCGTAGGTCCCCTTGGCGAAGCGCGGAGATGGAATGTGCGCCGCATCCAGATCCTCGATGGACTGCGCCAGCGCCGGAGCGCCGTGCCCGGCTGCGTTGATGAGCAGGCGGGCGGAAACGTCGAAGCGCTCCCGGCCGCCGACGGCGATATCGTACCGGCCCGCGCGGCGCGTCACACCCAGCACTTTCGCGCCAAACGCGACGTAGGCTCCGTCCATTTCCGCATCGTGCTGCAACGCGACCATCAGATTGTGGCTGTCGACGATCCCTGTCTCGCTGGACAGGATCGCGCCCTCCGCCACGACGTGCGGCTCCAGGTCGGAGACAGCCTTCGCATCGATCAGGTCCAGCCCCTCGACGCCATTGTCCCGGCCGCGCGCGAACAGCGTTTCCAGTTCGCCCATCTGCGAAGGCGTGGAAGCGACGATCACCTTGCCGATCTTGGCGTAGGCCACGCCGCGCCGGTCGCAATAGTCATAGAGCGCCCGGCGGCCCTGAACGCAGTGGTGCGCCTTGGCGCTGCCCGTGGGATAGTAGAGCCCGGCATGCACGACTTCGCTGTTGCGCGAGCTCGTATGCATGCCGATCGCATCTTCCGCCTCCAGGACGCAGACGGACAGGCCGCGCGCCGCCATTTCGCGGGCCACGGCCAGACCGACGACGCCCGCGCCGACGACGGCGCAGTCCATCTCGATCCGCTCGAGGCTGTCGACGACGCCCAGCGTCATGACGGCCGGTCCGAGGCGGATTCCAGCTCACCACTCAGGCGCGCGATCTCCGCTTCCAGGGCTTGATATTCGAGCGTGCGGCGTTTCAGGAACGCGGCGAGCAAGGCGCTGCGCTTGCGGATGCCGGACGGAGTCAGCACGTAGAGGTAGGATTTACGGTTTTCGCTGTCCCGGAAGTTCTTGACCCGGACGTGACCCTTCTCGACGAGACCGGACAAGCAGTAGTTCACGCTGCCCAGGCTGACCTTCATGCGCGCCGCCAGCTCGCGCTGCGAGAGCGCGGGCTCGTGCTGGAGCAGGTCCAGCATCCGGAAATGCTTCTGATCTTTAGGTGTCATGACGGAGATTGTGGAGCGGACGCTCCGGTCTGTTTGCGCTTCAGGTCGTGCGAGTTCGGAACGCGCTACTTCACGTTCAAGATTGAACGGCACGTCATAATGATCCGCCCCGAGGTCTCAAGGTTTTTCTCCAGAGCCGCGAGTCGGAATGTCAGACGGCAAGTGTTCGCGCGCACCGACTGAGCCTATTGCGTGTCCACGAATTGACACCCGGCGCGGGGCGCTCCTATCAGCTGGCCCGGAATGGCCGGTGCGTCGGTGCGTTCACGCCCGGGACCCGTCAATGCTTCCTTACCTGTCGATCATGCTGGCCTCAATCGGCACGACCTTCGTTCCGGAATGGCGCGGCGTGCGCCCTCTGAAGCTGCTCTTCCTGTTGGCCCTGATCGTCTTCATCGGCCTCAGGTTCGAAGTGGGTTGCGACTGGTCGGGCTATGAAGGCTACCATCTGAGCTATTGGGGCCGGGATCTCCGCGACCTGGAAATCCTGCGCGAACCCCTGTCGCACCTGTTCTTCTGGACATCGGTCAATCACGGGGCCGGATCGACCCAAACCTACCTCATCAATGCGGTCATCGCGGTTGCGAGCTGTTTCGCCGTTGCGCGCCGTACACCCTATCCTTGGTTGGGCTTCATGACGATCGTGCCCTACTTCCTGCTGGTGTTCGGCATGTCGGGCGTCCGCCAGTCGATCGCGCTCGGCATTGCCTTCTACGCGGTTTCGCGCTGGGACCGGGCGAGCCTGGTGGAAAGCACGCTGACCTTGGTCATCGGGGTTCTGTTCCACTTCAGCGCCGTGTTCATGATGGCCGCCCTCATCCTGAAAGTCCGCGCCAGCCTTCCGATCAAGGTGATCGCCGGGGTCATTGGCGGGGCGCTCGCCATCATCATCGCGCTGCAGGTCGACTTCCTGTCCAACTCGATCGACACCTACAGCACGGCCTATCTCGGCGATGAGGCAACGGAAGCCACGGGCTCGCTGCTGCACCTGATGCTCATCCTCGCGCCCGCGCTTCTGGGCCTGGTTTTCTATTCGCGCATCAAGCACGCTGTGTTTGCCCCGAACCTCCTGCTTTTCGGGGCCGTTGCGGCGGTGGGACTCCTCGGCCTGAACTTTGTTTCTTCCGTCGGGGCGAGCCGCCTCTCACTCTACCTGCACTATATTCCCATCTTGGTGTTCCCCGCCATCCTGGCCAATCTGGACCGGCTGACCGGCCTGGTGTTCAAGGCAGGCGTCTGCGCCGCCTACTTCTTCATGCTCTGGGTCTGGCTTGCCTACGCCAACACGGCCGTCTGCTACCTCCCCTACTCCAACAGACTGTTTCTCTAGGCCGCACCGCAATCAGACCCAGCCTTCCAAGGCCGGGACCAGGCCGCGCATGTCCGGCGATGCGTGCCCGACGCTGGCGCATGGCAGGGCGAGCGAGAAAGCACCGCCCGACGTCGCCAGGACACCGAACAGAATCGTGTCATACCCCAGATGGGTCAGCCGGTCCGGCGTGTAGTGACGGCAGACATGCACCCAACCCGACTGGGGCGTCAGGGCCACGGCTCCGGTCTGCGCGACCCCGTCGACATGAAGGACCGAGTCCCGCGTCTGCGCGATCAGCACGCCGCCCGAGCGCGCCTTGACGTGGAAGGCGATGGTGAACCGCTCAGGCAAGGCGGCCAGCGCATTCTGCAAGGTCGGATAGTAGTCGGTCCCGGCCTCCGTCACGGCCGAGTCCGTCGGGGATGTCCCGGCATCGCAGCGCAGCAGGTGAAACTCCGCACCGAACCGGCGGGAATTGCCGGGTGGGCGCGTCGCCTCGATGAAGCTTTCCACCTCCGGGTCCAGAACGGCCGCGCCCCCGCCGAATGTGGCGTTGTTGTAGATGAACTTGCCCCCATCCGAGAGGGCGCCGCCATTACGCATGCCGAGATAGCCGGGCAGCTGGAAACCTGAGGAGAAGAAACCGGACGGTTTGGGCAGCGACGCGAACCGCCCCGAGTCTGGATAGGCATTGACCGGCGGGGTCAGGGCTGGGGTCGCCGGCAGGGAGACGCGGCCCGTATCTCCGTCGACCTCCAGCGCGTTGCGCCAGGTCGCACCGTCCGCCGACACCTTCACGACCAGTGCGTCCGACCCGGCCGTGCCGATCTCCGCCCGGCCTCCGAACCCGGTCTGGAACAGAAGCGATGCCGTGTCGGATGGGTCAGCCTTGTTGATCTTGAACCGGACGTCTCCGGTTGCCGCCCCAACGGGCCCCGCATCGTCATGGCTGAACAGCACTCCGGTCGATTTCACGCTGATGCGGTTGGACGCGTCCGGACCCGTCCCCACGGAGAGGCTGTCGAAGACTCCCTGCCCGGCATCTTCGTTTTGGAACTGTAGGGGCTTTGGACCATCTGGCGTAATGACGAAAGCCGCCGCCTCGTCCTCTACCCAAACGATCCAGCCCGCCTGCACCGGAACAAAGTCCCAGCCCGTTCCGGTCCGTGCCGCCAGGTCGCCATCATGGCCTGTCCAGTCACCCGTTGCTGCCTCCGGAACCAGGTAGAGGTCGCCCGGTTCGGCCTCCGCAGGGGGGTGGGTAAGAGCCCGGCTTTCCACACGCATCTGCACGAGCCGGTCGAGCTGCAGCAACGCCTCATTGTGGACGATGTGCTTTGCCGCCTGTGCCGGAGCCATCAGGGGCAGGCGGATGTTGGGTGTATGGTCAGTGGGGGTCATGGTCGGGTCCTTTGAACGGCGCGTGGGGAGGTCTGTAGAAGCGAGGAGGTGTTTCTAGGGCCGTCTCGCCATTGCGCGGACCAATCTCCCTGAAAGGGCGCATGCATCCGTCTGGGGAAACGAAACCGCAGTCGCTCCCACGCACGGGCCCTCGAAATTCAGAGCGCAAGCGGCAGGCTTCCGCGTTGATATCCTGATCCTTTTCTTCGCAGTTCTCCCGCCCTGTCTCCCGGTCCGCAAGACACCAGACCCCAACCCCACAGAGATGGTGAGTTGTGTCTCGTGCACATTGCGCTACAGAAGCGGGGATCGATATACGCCAAGCCGCGTCCGAGTGACGACGCGCCGTCCCTTTTCACCCCTCCCATAGGATCGACATGTCCGGCACGCAGGTCAGCGCCAACCAGCTCCAGGGCCAGCCCATGCCCCCTGTTCCGCCTATGGTGACGGGGCAGTACGGCGTGGAACCCGGCGACTCGATGATCAACCTCCGTCAGATCTTCGGCGTGCTGGTGCGGCGTTGGTGGGTCGTGCTCCTGTTCATCGTCGTCACGGTCGCCCTGGCGGCCCTGATGCTGATGCGCACGACGCCCGTCTACCAGGCCGAAAGCCTGTTGGAGGTCCGCCAGCAACAGCGCAACGTGGTGGGCACCTCGCCCATCGACGAAGTGCGGGTCGACCTTGCCTTCGTGGCGACGCAGATCGAACTGCTGCAGAGCAAGACACTGGCCGAAGAGGTGGTGGAAGCCGCGAATCTTCTGTCGGATCCCTACCTGGCGCCGGTCGGCATGGAAGGGTGGTCCGCCCTGCCCCGGTCCGAGAAGCTGCGCATCGTCACCAACTCCTTCCAAGGCAATCTGGACGTGCGCCCCGTGGGCCGCAGCCGCCTCATCAGCGTGACGTTCCTGCATCCTGATCCGGCCAAGGCCGCGCGCATCGCGAACACGGTCACGGAATCCTTCATCGCAAACAATCTGGCCCAGCAGGTCAATTCCACCACCTTCGCCCGCGGCTTCCTGGAAGACCGGCTGGAAACGGTGCGCAGCTCGCTGGAACGCGCAGAGCGCGAACTGGTGAACTACGCAACGGAAAGCGACATCATCATCGTGGACGGGGAGAATGCCCGCGAAGCCTCCGGCTCGCTCGACATCACCTCGCTCAAGACGCTGAACGACGAACTCACGCAGGCCACGCTCGCCACGGTGGAAGCCCGGGTCGCCTACGACCAGGCACTGAGCAACACTTTCCCGGCGGAGCTGCTGGAGAACAACACGCTCAACAGCCTAAAATCGGCGCGCATCGAGCTCAGCAACGAGTACCGAGACAAGCTCGCCATCTACAAGGCAGGCTTCCCGGAAGTACAGGAGATCAAATCCCGTCTCGATTTCATCGACGAGGAAATCGACCAGCTGACGGAACAGATCATCAACACGGCCCGCAACAACCTCAAGGAAGACTATGACCGCGCCGTGGCGCGCGAGGGCGACCTGTCCGCCCGCGTCGCTGCGCTGAAGGCCTCCGTCGTGGACGTCCGCGAAAAGAGCATCGACTACAACATCCTGCAGCGCCAGGTGGAAACCGAACGCTCCCAGTACGAAGCGCTCCTGCAGCGTCTCAAGGAAGTCAGCGTCGCGGACGATCTCGGCGAATCCCTCGTGGCCATCGTCGACGAGGCCCGCGCGCCGCAAAGCCCGGCCAAGCCCAACCCGCCGCTCTGGATCGCCGTGGCGCTCCTGCTCGGCAGCGCGCTCGGCTTCGCGGCCGCCTACATCCTGGAAATCGTCAACGATATCGTCGCGACCATGGACGATGTGCGAGAGAAGCTGGGCCTGTCGCTGATCGGGGTCATCCCGGCCGACAAGGAGAGCGACGATTTCATCGGTGTGCTGGGCGACCCGCAATCGACCATTTCGGAAGCCTACGCTTCGGCGCGCGCCAACCTGCAATTCTCCGGTCCCGACGGCGGGCCGCGCGTCATCCAGGTGACCAGTACGCGCTCCGGCGAGGGCAAGTCGGTTACGTCGATCGGCCTGGCCGTGCGTTTCGCGGGCGTGAACCTGAAAGTGCTTCTGATCGATGCTGACATGCGTCGCCCGACCTTCCGTCACGAAACGAAGAAGTCCATCGGGCTGTCAGGCCTGCTGACATCGCGCGAGTCCTTTTCGGAGCACATCCTGCAAACGCAGACACCCGGCCTGTCCGTGCTGCCCAGCGGCCCCATCGTTCCCAACCCGGCGGAGATCCTGTCCTCGTCGCGCTTCGACGAATTGCTGGCCCATGCGCGCAAGCACTTCGACTACGTCATCGTCGACTCCCCGCCCGTGCTGGGCCTCGCCGATGCCCCGACGATCGCCGCCAAGGTGGACGGCACGCTCTACGTCATCGAGTCCGGGGAACTGCGCACATCGCAGGTCAGGAACTCCATCTCGCGCATCTCGACCGGCCAGTCCCGCCTCGTCGGCGTGGTCATGACCAAGTACCAGCGCAAGAATGCCCGCTACGGCGACTACTACATGTACGAGTACAATTACGGGAACGACAAGTCGAAGCGCCGCAAGGGCGGTCTCGACAAGAAGGAAAAGGAAAAGCGCCGGATGATGCTGTCCTAGGGACAGCGCCTTTCGCGGCGAACCTACAAACCGCTTACAAGCCCATGATGCGGAGCATGTCTGCATTGACGACGTCCACGTCGAACTTGGTTTTCACACGCTCCAGCGCCTTTTCGCCCATCCGTTCCCTGAGCGCGGAGTTCCCGACAAGCGTTCCGATGGCGTCGGCCAAGGCGGCCGGGTCCCGCACCGGGACCATGTAGCCCGACTCGCCGTCCACCACTGTTTCCCGGCATCCCGGTACGTCCGTCACGACGGACGGGCGGCCCACCGCCATCGCTTCCAGCACGCTCCGCGGCGTGCCTTCGCGGTAGCTTGGCAATGTGTAGATATGGCAGTCGCGCAGGAAAGGTCTGACATCGCTCTGCGCCCCGTGCCATTGGACGATGCTCGTGCCGTTGGACAACGCCTCGAACATTTCCGCATCGATCGCGTCGGGGCCTTCGTCCGACCAGCCGACAAGGTGGAACTGCGTTCCGTGGTGGGTTTCCGATACCGTCTCCGCCGCGTGGATGAAGTCCTCTACGCCCTTGGCCTTCAGCACGCGGGCGATCATCAGGACGGAGACAGGCGGCGAAGGCGGCGGCGGGACAGCCTCGAAATGGCCCAGGTTCACGCCCGAGCCCGAAACGAGCGCCGTCTTCGCGTCTGGACCGATGACACCCAGCGCCTTGAACAAGTCCCGGTCGTCCGCATTCTGGAAGATGATGGCGGCCGACCCTTTGAGCGCCAGAGTGTAGAGCTTGCGCGCGATGGTTTTGGCTGCGCCTTGGACGCGGCTGACCGGCGCGGAGTCGTCGAACGCATACCCAAGACCTGAAATCAGGGCGAAGCGCTTTTCGATCCCGACGCTGCGCGCGGCCAGCATGCCGTAGATGACCGGCTTGATCGCAAAGGACATCACGACATCGGGCCGGATCCTGAGCATGAGCTTCCGGCACGAGAGGAAGGATTTCAGGTCTTGCAGCGGATTGATCCCGCGCGCCACCAGCGACACGTCGTGGCACGTCGCGCCCATCGCCGACATGGTCTCGAGGCTCTGCGCGTCCGAAAGCATGTTGGGCGCGGCGACGTGGACCTCATGGCCGTTGGCGATCATGGCTTTCACCAGGTCGCCCCGGAAATTGACGATCGAGCGCGCCAAGTTCGCGATTACCAGAACTCTCATGGAAAGCCGCCCTTCTAGGCGTGCGTGCGCACCGCAGAGATCACGTGGTTCTGATCCTCTTCGGTGACGTAGGCGCTCATGGGTAGGCTGATGATATGGGCCGTGCAGTCTTCCGTATTGGGAAGGCCGCCCGCGCCGACGGGGAAGTGTTCATAGGCCGACTGTTCGTGGATCGGCCGCGGATAGTAACGCGCCGTGGGAATGCCCTCTTCCTTCAAGGCCGCGCCCAGCGCGACGGGATCCTCCACCTCGATCGTGTACTGCGCCCAGGTCGAGACCACGCCGTCCATCACGGTCGGGATGCGGCGCACGGCGGATTGGGCCAGACCGTCCCGGTAGCGGTCCGCGACACGGTTGCGGGCTTCGATCTCGTCGGCGAACACGGCGAGCTTAGGCAGCAGGATGGCGGCCTGCAGCGTGTCGAGGCGGGAGTTCAACCCGATGCGCACATTGTCGTATTTGTCGGAGCCCTTGCCATGGATGCCCGCGGAGTCGAGCGCCTGCGCCAGTGTCTCGTCGTCGGTCAGCATCGCGCCGCCGTCCCCGTAGCAGCCCAGGGGCTTGGCCGGAAAGAAGCTCGTCGTCGCCACATCCGCCCAGGACAGGGGGTGCTTGCCGTCCAGCGTCGTGCCGAAGCCTTGCGCGCTGTCGGCGATCAGCTTCAGGCTGTGTTCGCGCGCAATCTCCGCAATGGCCGGGTAGTTCGCGCTCTGGCCGAAAATATCCACGGCGATCACGGCGCGGGGCGTCAGTTTGCCCTCGCGGACCACGCTCTCGACGGCGGCGCGCAGCGATTCCGCAGACATGTTGTAAGTGTCGCGCTCCACGTCGACGAAGACAGGACTCGCGCCCTGCAAGGCCACGCATTCGGCCGTGGCGCAATAGGTGAAGGAGGGCAGGAACACCGCATCGCCCGGACCGATGTTCCAGACCATCAGCGGCAGGATCAGCGCATCGGTCCCGTTGGCGCAGCCCAGCGCGTGGCGGGCTTGGCCGAAGGTGGCCAGTTCCTGCTCGAACTGCTTCACTTCCGGTCCCATCACATAGCGGCCATGGGCCAGCACGGCGGCGATGTTCGCTTCGATATCGGGGCGCAGGCGGTCCTGTTGCGCGGCAAGGTCGATGAAGTTCATCGCGGGACGGTCTCCGGAGATCAATGGGAAGGTGCGGCCAGGTCCTAGCGCGTCGCAGGCGGTCTGTCTTGGCCCTTCTTCCTCACACTCTCCCATCAACCGTGACAGAACATGAAAATGCCCGACGCCCCCGAAGAAAGAGCGCCGGGCCGGTTGCGGACGTGTCCAGGCCGTCCGCCCCCTTCTTTTCGGCTTTCGCCTACCGGAAGCTGATCCAGCTCGGAACGGCGACGCCCTGCTCGCCGAGGTCACCCGCATCGACCGGGGACGGAAGCCCGGCCCCCACTTGCGGGTCCGCCGTCACGGCCAGCGTGTCGAGATCGCCCCAACGGCTCCAGTCCGTGGCGGATGTGGCAGCGCTGGCGGTCGCGCCCGACCCGGCCTGGGCGAAGGCGGCTGTGCCGTCGACCTGCTGATCGAAGGCGGCCTGGCCGAGTTCGACATTCGCGATGTCGAAGATATCGCCATTGGCAAGCTCAAAGGGATCGAGATCTTCCCCTGGGGCATCAAGGATCCCGACATGCTGCGCGTGCGCATCGGTCAGGAAT